>DASVMA010000261.1:0-10336 GCA_036384595.1 Cellulomonas sp.
GCGTGCCGCGCCCGATGCGCAGCAGCGCGCCGGCCAGCAGCGGCGGCTGGCCGCACGGGTGCTCGTCGTCGACGGCGACGTGGTCGACCGCGAGACGCGCACCCGGCGTCGTCCAGCCCTGGTGCCCGGTGATCCGCGCGAAGTCCTCGCGCAGGTCGCCGAGGCGTGCATCCGGTGGGACCTCCACGTCGGTCGCGACGAGCGCGGCGGTCGTCGTCGCCGACTCGGGTGTCAGCAGGGTGATCCGCACGACGACACTGTGGTCGAGCCCGGCCCGATACGGCCCGGGGCCTGTGGACGCGGCAGCGCATGCCGGCGTCCACAGGCCCCGTGGTCGGCCGAGGTCAGTCCACGGTCAGTCGACCGTCAGCGCCGCCACCGGCGAGGTGCGTGCAGCCGCCCGACCCGGGACGACCGACGCCGCGAGCCCCGCCGCGACCGCGACGACGAGCACGATCCCCAGGTCCCGCCACGGCACCGCGAGCGTCACGGGTCCGACCGTGCTGAGCACCGTCGCGGCGCCGGCCCAGCCGTACAGCAGGCCGAGGCCGGTGCCCAGCACCGCGCCGATCCCGGCGATGAGCATCCCTTCGATCGCCAGCATCCAGCGCAGCTGTCGCCGGGAGAGGCCGATCGCCCGCAGCGTCGCCGACTCGCGGCGCCGTTCCAGGACGGACAGCGACAGCGTGTTCGCGACCCCGACGAGGGCGATGACCACAGCGACGGCGAGGAGCCCCACGACGATGGCGAGCAGCGTGTCGATCAGCGTCTGGTAGGACGCCCGTTGGAGCGCCGGGCCGTCCACCGAGACAGCCTCGGAGGTGATCGCGTCCTGGACCTGGGGCACGACCGACCGCGCGTCGTTGACGTCGGCGAGCCGCACCCACAGCGCGGCGACCGGGGCCGACGGCGCGATCTTCCGTCCCGTCGTCGTCGTGACGAACGCGGCAGATCCCTCCGCGCCCGCGACCGCCACCGTCAGCCTCGTCTCCTGACCGCCGGGTGCGGGAGCACTCGTGTCGTCGAAGCCCGTGAAGGCCGCGACGTCGACCCGGTCGCCCGCCTGGACGCCGAGCCGCTTCGCGAGGACGTGGCCGATCACGACGGTGCCGTCGTCGAGCGCAGCAGGAAGGTCGGGGGCACGGACGACGGCCCGGAGGTCGCTCGGAGAGACGGACCGCAGGGTGATCGACCCGGCGGGGTCGGCCGGGTGCCCCGGGCTGCTGATCCGTGCTGCCGTGACGTGGAGCTCGGTGATCTTCGCGACCCCAGCGACGCCGGCGATCGTCGGTGCGATGTCCGCGGGCATCGCACCGACCGAACCGTCGCTCGCCGCCGTGGCCTCGAGCGCGAGGTCGACCGGGTACTGGGAGTCGAGGTCGTTGTCGAGCGTCACGCGCGTGCTGGCCGCCCCGGCGCTCATCAGGGCGACGAGCGTGACACCGATGAGCAGCGCGGAGCTCGTCGCCGCGGTGCGACGCGGGTTGCGGGCCGTGTTGGCTGCGGCGAGCCGGGCACTCGTTCCGGTGCGTGCGAGCCCCCGGCCGACGAGCGCGACGACGCGGGGGATCCAGAACACGGCGCCGACGAGCACCCCGACGAACGAGACCGCTCCGCCCAGCACGGCGACGGCGAGCCCGACGAGCGGGTCGGTGGCGTGTGACAGCGGGACCCCGGCGAGCAGGGCCGCGAGGCCGACGATCGTGAGCCCGGCGGCGATCACCAGTCGCACGCGGCTGGACCGCTCGCCCACGGTCGGGGCGTCGGACGGGCGCAGCGCCTCGATCGGGGCGACCCGGGTCGCAGCGCGCGCCGGGACGAGCGCGGCGACCAGCGTGACGGCCGTCCCGAGGGCCAGCGGGACGACGACGACCCACCCCGTGACGGTCACCGCGGCGGGGAGCGGCACACCGAGCTCCATCCGCCCGAGCACCATGAGCGCACCCTGCGCGAGCGCGATCCCGCTGAGCAGTCCGACGACGGACGCCGCTGCCCCGAGGATCGCCGCCTCGACCAGGACGGACCGGCGCAGCTGACGGCCGTCTGCGCCGACGCAGCGCAGGAGCGCCAGGGTGCGGGTGCGCTGCGCGACGAGGACCTGGAAGGTGTTGGCGATGACCAGAGCGGCGACGACCAGCGCGACGGCGGCGAAGCCCAGCACGATCCCGGTGAGGACCTCGGCCCCGCTGCTGAGCTCGGCGATCTGGGCCTTCGCGGCCTCGTCCCGTGTGCTGATCCCCGCCTCAGGAACCGCCGTCCGGATCGCCCCGCTCGCGGCGGTCAGGCCTGTCCCTGGCGTGAGAGCGACCAGCACGGGTCCGCCGATCTCGGCGAGCGAGCTGGTCCCGCTCCAGCGGATGGCGTCGGCTGCGGTCACGACTGCCGCCCCGCCGATCTGCGCGTAGGCGTGGTGCGGGTCGTCGAGCAGCCCGACGACCGTCAGGGTCTCGTCGGCCGTCGTCGAGGTGTCGGTCGATCGGCCGGGCATCGGGTCCGCGGTGGTGGCCGGGACCGGCTGCGGCGTCACGAGACGGTCGCCGACGGCCACGGCCAGCCGCTGCGCGACCGCAGCAGGAAGCGCGATCTGCCCCGGCCCCGACGGCCATGCGCCCTGGGTCACGACCTGGGCGTCGAGGCGCGGGTCGCTCGTCGTCGGCGCTGCGTGCACCCAGACCCGGACCTCGCCGTGGTGCAGCTCGACGCCGACGAGCGGGACCGGGTCGGCCGCGTCGACACCGGGGACGGCCCGCAGCGTGGCGAGCTGCGCGTCGTCGAGCGGTCGGGGTGCGACGAGGTCGGCCTGCGCATACGCGGCGGTCACCGAGTCGTAGGTCGAACGCGTCATGACGCCGCCGGCGAGGAGCGTGGCGGCGACGAACGCGGTCCCGATCGCGATCGCCACGCCGGCCGCCACGAGGCGCCCGACGCTGCGCCGCATCTGCGCGAGGGTCAGCCGCAGCATCAGGCACCCGCCCGCGGCATCGCGCCGACGGCCGCGGCGTCGCCGACCGGGTCGTCGAGCTGTCGGAGCGCATCCAGCCCAGCGAGGACCGACTCGGGCGTCGGGGCCTCGATGTCACCCGCGATCCGCCCGTCGGCGAGCAGCACGACCCGGTCCGCGTAGGCCGCAGCCGTCGGGTCGTGCGTCACCATGATGATCGTGCGCCCCAGCTCGCGGACGGACCGGCGCAGGAAGCTCAGCACCTCGGCACCCGAGCGCGAGTCGAGGTTGCCGGTCGGCTCGTCGGCGAAGACGACCTCGGGCCGTGCGATGAGGGCGCGGGCGATCGCGACCCGCTGCTGCTGGCCGCCGGACAGCTCGGCGGGGCGGTGCGTGAGGCGCGCGCCGAGCCCGAGGGTCGCGACGAGCGTGTCGTACCACTCCTTGACCTCGCCGGTCAGGGGGGTGCCCGCGAGCTCCAGGGGGAGCGTGATGTTCTGCGCGGCGGTGAACATCGGCAGCAGGTTGAACGACTGGAAGACGAAGCCGACGCGGTCCCGGCGCAGGCGTGTCAGAGCGTCGTCGCCCAGGTGGGTGACGTCGGTGTCGCCCAGGAACACGGCGCCCGACGTCGCCGAGTCGAGGCCGGCGAGCAGGTGCATGAGGGTCGACTTGCCCGAGCCGGACGGCCCCATGATCGCGGTGAACGCGCCGGCGGTGAATGCGACGTCGACGCCGTCGAGCGCGCGGACCGCGGCGGCACCCGTGCCGTAGACCTTCGTCAGGCCGCGTGCTCGAGCGGCGACCGTGGGTGGGGCGAGCGTCTCGGTGAGGGGCTGGTACACGGTCGTGTCCACGGTGCGGCTCCAGGTTCGGCTCGATCGGCGGGCTCTTGTCGCCGTCGACGCTACGGAGCGAGGCCCTCCGGGCGCGTCAGGCCCTGGGCGGGTACGGCGTCATCCTGTGGAGGGAGAAGGCCCGGGCCCGCTCACGATCCGGGTCGGACCAGCGCCGCCTCGTACGCCACGACGACCGCCTGGACCCGGTCCCGGACCGCGAGCTTGGCCAGGATGCGCCCGACGTGCGTCTTCACCGTGGCCTCGGCGACGAACAGGTCCTGACCGATCTCCGTGTTGGACCTGCCGTGCGCCATGAGGACGAGGACCTCGCGCTCGCGGTCGGTGAGCTCGGCGACCGCGGTGTGCGCGGGGGTCGGGCCGGCGTCGGGCAGCTCGGCGGGCAGCACGGTCACGAGGTGCTCG
Source organism: Cellulomonas sp. (assembly GCA_036384595.1). Taxonomy (GTDB): domain Bacteria; phylum Actinomycetota; class Actinomycetes; order Actinomycetales; family Cellulomonadaceae; genus Cellulomonas_A. Next base: position 4,204 of record DASVMA010000261.1, read on the forward strand.
AGGAGCCGCCGGGTGCTCGATGGAGCGATCACCGCGTCGCCCCGGTGCACCGTGCGGATCGCGCCCAGCATCTCCTCGGGCGGCGCGTCCTTGAGCAGGAACCCGCTCGCCCCGGCGCGGATCGCCGCGAGGACGTACTCGTCGAGGTCGAACGTCGTCAGGACGATGACGCGAGGTGCGGGGCACTCGTCGGTCCCCGCAGCGGTGATCGCCGCGGTCGCGGTGAGCCCGTCCATCGTCGGCATGCGGACGTCCATGAGGACGACGTCGACCCGCCCGAGCGCGGACCTTCCCGGTGACCCGCTCGCGAGCGCGCGCACGGCCTGCGCGCCGTCGCCGGCCTCGAGGACCACCGTGAGGTCGGGCTGGGAGTCGATGACCATGCGGAACCCGGCGCGCACCAGCTGCTGGTCGTCGACCAGGGCGACCCTGATCGGCTGGTCGGTCGGGTCGCTGAGTGCGGGGTGGGTGGACACGGTCTGCTCTCTCGAGGTCGGTGGCGGGGAGCCCGACGGGCGGGGGTCGCTCACGGTGCGGGGGACGACGCGGTCGGCAGCGGGTCGTGCGGTGCGGGTGGCAGGGGGATCTGCGCCCGGATGCGGAAGCCGCCGCCCGGCCGTGGCCCGACTGCGACCGTCCCACCGAACATCGCGGCGCGTTCGCGCATGCCGAGCAGCCCCTGGCCCTGCCCGTCGGACTCGGCTGCCGCGCCGCGACCGTCGTCGCTCACCTCGAGGGTGATGCCGGCCGGGAGCCAGTGGACGAGGACCGTCACCGCCGGGTCAGGACCCGCGTGCTTCAGCACGTTCGTGAGCGCCTCCTGGCAGATGCGGTACACGGTCAGCCCCGCACCTGGCGGGAGGCGTCGGGGGTTGCCCATGCGGACGAGCGAGACGCGTAGACCGCTCGACCGCACGTGCTCGACGAGGGTCTCGACGTCCAGCTCGGCGGGCTGCGGCTCGACGACCGCGCGGCCTGACCGACCAGTCTCCGTCGTGGCGCCGTCGACGTCGGGGCGCAGCACGCCGAGCAGTCGGCGCATGTCGGCGAGCGCGGCCCGGCCCGTCTCGGAGATGGTGCCGAGCGCGCGCGTCGCCGCGCCCGGGTCACTCTCGGCGGCGTACCGGCCGCCGTCGGACTGGGCGATGATCACGCTGAGGGAGTGGGCCACGATGTCGTGCATCTCGCGCGCGATCCGCGAACGCTCGGCCGCCGTGGCGATCCGGTGCTGCTGGTCACGCTCGACCTCGAGCCGGTGGGCCCGGTCGACGAGCGCGTCCATGGCCTCACGGCGGGCACGCCGGACGAGGCCGAACGCCCACACGGCCAGAGCGACGGCCGAGCAGAACACCCAGATCCCGACGACCGACCCCCGCTCGCTCGGCCCCGCCATCGAGACGGCCAGGGCCAACGATCCGGCGACAGCACCGGCGATCGCGACCCGGTGGGCCCAGCGGGGTCCGTGCACCGTCACGGAGTACAGAGCGAGCAGGACCGCGAGGTCGGCGGGCACCAGGAAGCCGTGGCCGCGCGCGAGGTGGACGAGCGCCACGGCGTACACCGTGGCGACGCTCGCCGTCGGCAGCTCCCGCCGCCATGCCAGCGGTGCGACGAGGGCGAGGGCGAAGAGCGCCGTCGTGGGCGAGCGCGTGCCCGACGAGAACGCGGTCGTGAACGGGACGGCCACCGCCAGGAGCAGCGCGGTTCCTGCGGCGTCGACGGCGAACCGGTGGGTGTCCTCCCACCGGACCGCACGCTCCCACCAGCCCACGCCCATGAGAGTAGGCACTGGGCGCTGCGCCGTCGTGCACCTGGGGGCTGACGCACGGCTGCGCGGGCTCAGTCCGCGGACCGACCCCGCCTCCTCGACGGGGGGTCGGGGCGCCCAATTGTGGCAGTTGACGAGTCCACCCGCTCGTTGCACCCGCACGTGACCTAACATGGGCCGATGACCCAGGTGCTGCTGGCGGAGGACGACCCCGCGATTGCCGAGCCTTTGGCTCGCGCCCTCGGACGTGAAGGTTATGACGTCCGTGTGCAAGGCACCGGTCAAGGCGCGATCGATGCGGCGTCCGATGCCGACATCGTCGTGCTCGACCTCGGCCTGCCCGACATGGACGGCCTCGACGTCGCCCGCGCGATCCGCGCCATGGGTCTGACGACACCGGTCCTCGTGCTCACCGCGCGCGCCGACGAGGTGGACCTCGTCGTCGGCCTGGATGCCGGCGCCGACGACTACGTCACGAAGCCCTTCCGGCTCGCCGAGCTGCTCGCCCGCGTCCGCGCGCTGCTGCGTCGTTCCGCCGGCGACGCCGCCGACGAGGACGAGCTGCACGCGCAGAACGTCCGCGTCGACGTGGCAGCCCACCGGGCGTTCCAGGGCGAGCGCGAGCTGCACCTGACCGCGAAGGAGTTCGACCTGCTGCGCGTTCTCGTCGCCGCGGCCGGCACCGTCGTCGCGCGCGAGACGCTCATGCGCGAGGTCTGGGGCTCCGACCCGTCCGGCTCGACCAAGACCCTCGACATGCACGTGTCGTGGCTGCGCCGCAAGCTCGGCGACGACGCCAACGCACCCCGCTACGTCACGACCGTGCGGGGAATGGGCTTCCGGTTCGAGATCGGCCCCGGCGAGCGGGGCTGAGTCCGTGCGGCGCCGCGTCCTGCAGGCCACGATCGCGGCCGTCACGGTCGCCGTCGTGCTCCTGGGGTTCCCGCTCGCGTTCCTCGGTGCCCAGCTCATCCGTGAGAACGAGATGCGCGGGCTCGAGGCCCGGGCCGAGGCGCTCGCCCGCACGGTCGACTTCCGGATCGACGAGAGCATCCCGCTCACCGAGCGCATGCTCGAGCCGTACGTCGGCGGCGACGGCACGCTGAAGGCCAACGTGTTCGTGCTCGCGCCGGACGGCGGTCGCTTCCAGGCAGGCCCCGACCTGACGGGCCGGAGCCTGTCCGTCCGGGTCACGTCGGGCAGCGGTGCGGAGATCTCCCTGTACGTCTCGTGGTGGGACGTGTTCTGGCTCAGCCTGCGCGTCATCGGCCTCGTCGTCGTGGCCGCCGTCGTCGCGTTCGCCGCGGGGATCGCCATGGCCATCTGGCAGGCGAACCGGCTCGCAGCGCCGCTCGTCTACCTGGCTGCGTCCGCCGAGCAGCTCGGTTCCGGGCAGGTTCGCCCCCAGGTCCGGGCGTCCGGGGTCGAGGAGATCGACCTGGTCGCGTCCGAGCTCGCCCGCAGCGCCGACCGGCTCGCCGGACGGCTCGCCGCCGAGCGGCAGTTCGGGGCCGACGCGTCCCACCAGCTGCGCACGCCGCTCACTGCGCTGTCCATGCGCCTCGAGGAGATCATGCTCGAGACCGACCAGCCGACCGTCCGCGACGAGGCGCGCATCAGCCTCGAACAGGTCGAGCGGCTCGTCACCGTCGTCGACGACCTGCTCATGCGGTCGCGTCGCGCGAGCGGCGGCACGACCGAGGCCATCCGGCTGCTCGACGTGCTGCACCAGCAGGAGGAGGAGTGGACGCCCGCGTTCGAGACCGCCGGGCGCCGTCTCGTCATCGACGTCGACCCGCGCATCCAGGTGCTCGCGACTCCCGGCGCGCTCGCCCAGGTCATCGCGACCCTCGTGGAGAACTCGCTCAAGCACGGCGGCGGGACGACGACGATCACCTCGCGGCGCGGCAGTGCGTCGGGCGCGGTCGTGGTCGAGGTGGCCGACGAGGGCGAGGGGGTCCCCGACGACCTCGCACCGCGCATCTTCGAACGCGAGGTCACGTCCGGGAAGGGGACCGGTCTCGGTCTGGCGCTCGCGCGGGACCTCGCGTCGGCCGACGGCGGGCGGCTCGAGCTCGCTCAGCGGCGGCCCGCGGTGTTCGCGCTGTTCCTCGCCGGGGTGCCCGCGTCGCTGGCGCCGGACGTGGTGCTGCCCAAGGGGTCGGTCGTCTCGCCGCGGACAGGGCGGCGCTGGCGCTAGGTCAGGACGGCCGGTGCACCTCTCGAGGAGGACGGTGTGCCGACGACCTTCGACCGAGTGCTGCTCGCCGCAGGGCGTCAGGCGAGCGCGTCGACCTCGACGTCCGCAGTGAGCCGCTCGTGGTCGACGCGCACCGCATCGGCCGACGGCGTGATGAACACGAACCGCTTGTAGCCGACGTACCGCACGATCGTGCCGAGCGCGATGCCGAGGACCGTCGAGATGTTGTCGGCGAGCGGTGTGTGCAGACCCAGCGTGTAGTGCGAGAACGCGAGCGTCGCGATGCCGATGAGGACGCCCAGCAGGTTGATGACCGCGTACAGCAGGAGCTCGCGACCGCGGTGCGTCGTCCGGTGGTCGGCGAACGTCCAGAGGCGGTTGCCGACCCACGACACGAGGGTGGCAGCCGCGACGGACAGCACCTTGGCGGTCAGCGGCTTGTGCAGCAGCAGCTCGCCCGGACCGAACCGGAGCAGGTTGAACAGGCCCAGGTCGACCACGAAGGAGACGCCACCGACGGCGAGGAAACGGGAGAGTTCGACGACGCGAGCCCGGACTGCCGCCAGCCGCGGAGTCCGCGTTGCGAGGTTGCTCATCCATCCAGAGTAGCCCGGCCACCTGAACGGTTCCTGAGTCAAGAGTCCCTCCCGGGTGTTTCCGGGTCCGGCGGGTCCCCGCACAGTCCCACCGGAGCCCGCTGGGAACAGGGTCCCCGGGGCTCTCGGTTAGGCTCGGACGCTGTGGCAGCACCCGTGGTGGCAGTGGTCGGTGGTGGGCAGCTCGCCCGCATGATGGCCGCGCCCGCGGCCGCCCTGGACGTGCACCTGAGGGTGCTCGTCGAGGACCCGGGCTCGTCGGCCGCGCAGGTCGTCGTGGACGCGCCGGTCGGTGCCGCGAGCGATGCCGCTGCGATCGAGGAGCTCGTCGAGGGCGCCGCGGTCCTCACGTTCGAGCACGAGCACGTCCCGAACGTGCTGCTCGAGCGGCTCGTCGCACGCGGCGTCAAGGTCCACCCCGGCCCGTCGGCACTCGTGCACGCTCAGGACAAGCAGGTCATGCGCACCCGGCTCACCGAGCTCGGCGTGCCGTGCCCGCGCTGGGCCCCCGTCCCGGACGAGGCCTCGCTCGAGACGTTCCTGCGTGACGTCGGCGGCACGGCGGTCGTCAAGACGGTCCGCGGCGGGTACGACGGCAAGGGCGTCCGCGTCGTGCACGCCGCGACCGAGGTCAGCGACTGGCTCGAGGCGTTCCACGACGGCGCGGGCGTGGCGCTCATCGTGGAGGAGAAGGTGCCGTTCACGCGCGAGCTTGCGGTGCTCGTGGCCCGGAGCCCGTCGGGTGAGGTGCGCGCGTGGCCGGTCGTCGAGTCGGTGCAGGAGCGCGGGGTGTGCTCGGAGGTCATCGCCCCCGCGCCCGACCTCGACCCCGTGACAGCAGCGCAGGCCCTCGAGGTCGCACGGGTCATCGCCGTCGGGCTCGACGTCACGGGCGTCCTCGCGGTCGAGCTCTTCGAGGTCCCGGCCACCGTGCCGGGCGCCCCGCCGCGCGTGCTGGTCAACGAGCTCGCCATGCGGCCGCACAACTCCGGGCACTGGACGATCGACGGCTCCGTCACGAGCCAGTTCGAGCAGCACCTGCGGGCCGTCCTCGACCTGCCGCTCGGCGAGACGACGCCGACCGCCCGCTGGACCGTGATGGCCAACGTGCTCGGCGCCGAGCCGGCCGATCCGACCGACGCGGTCGCCGTCGTCGGGCAGCGCGACCCCGGCGCCAAGGTGCACCTGTACGGCAAGGGCGTGCGGACGGGGCGCAAGCTCGGGCACGTCAACGTCTCGGGCGACGGGCTCGCCGATGTCCGGGACCGCGCTCGGGCCGCCGCGGCTCTGCTGCGCGGCGAGGCGCCCTGACCGAGCGCGCACGACCGGCGAGTGTCACGTCCGCACCGGACCTCTGAACACCGAACATCACGACCCTCGACATCTCGACGCTGACATCTCGACGCCGCACCTCTTGACTCTGCACCTCTCGACACCTGGAGACGGACATGGCTGTGAACCCGCTGGTCGGCATCGTGATGGGCTCGGACTCCGACTGGCCGGTCATGCAGGCGGCGGCCGACGCGCTGGCGGAGTTCGACGTGGCCGTCGAGGTCGACGTCGTCTCCG
>DASVMA010000262.1:0-5884 GCA_036384595.1 Cellulomonas sp.
CACGCGCCGATCAACGCGCCGATCACGAGCCCGAGGATGATCGCGATGCCCCACGGGAGGTCGAACTTCTGCATCGCGGTCGCCACCACGATGCCGGCCACCGCGGCCACGGACCCGACGGACAGGTCGATGTTGCCGAGGATGATGACCATGACCATTCCGATGGCAAGGATCAGGATGTAGGAGTACTGGCTCACGATGGCGATGAGGTTGACCGGGTCGAGCGTCAGCCCGTGGGTCAGGACCTGGAACAGCAGGATGATCCCGACGAGCGTGAAGATCATGCCGAACTGCCGGGCGTTCGACGTGCCTCCGCCGAACATCTTCTTGATGTCTGAGAATTTGGTGGTCATCGGTCCTGAGTCTTCTTCTTGGTCGAGGTCATGGTGCGCATGAGCGCTTCGGGGGTTGCGTCGGCGGCGGCCACCTCACTGGTGATCTGGCCTTCGAAGATCGTGTAGATCCGATCCGAGATGCCGAGCAGCTCGGGGAGCTCCGAGGAGATGACGATGACGCCCTTCCCCTGGTCGGCCAGCTGCTGGATGATGCCGTAGATCTCGTACTTGGCCCCGACGTCGATGCCCCGCGTGGGCTCGTCGAGGATGAGCAGGTCGGGCTCGGTGAACATCCACTTCGCCAGGACGACCTTCTGCTGGTTGCCGCCCGAGAGCTTCGACAGGCCCTCGTCCACGCTCGGCGTCTTGATCCGCAGGCTCGTCCGGTACTGCTCGGCGACGGCGTGCTCCTGCGACTTGTCGATCCGCTGACCGCGCGCGATCCGCGTGAGCTTGGCCGAGACGACCGCCCGCTTGATGTCGTCGAGCAGGTTCAGACCGAGGACCTTGCGGTCCTCGGAGACGTAGGCCAGACCGTGGTCGATCGCCTCCGAGACGTCGCGCACCTGGATCGCACGGCCGTCCTTGACGATCGTGCCGCGGACGTAGTTGCCGTACGAGCGACCGAAGACGCTCATCGCGAGCTCGGTGCGGCCCGCGCCCATGAGCCCCGCGAAGCCGACGATCTCGCCGCGACGGACGGAGAAGCTCGACCCCTTGCACACGAGCCGCTCGGCGATCTGGGGGTGCTCGACCGTCCAGTCCTTGACCTCGAAGAACACCTCACCGATGTTCGGCGTGTGGTCCGGGAACCGGTTCTCGAGGCTCCGGCCCACCATGCCGCGGATGATGCGGTCCTCGTTGACGCCGTCGATCTCCTTGTCGAGCGTCTCGACGAGGCGGCCGTCGCGCAAGATCGTGATCGAGTCCGCGACCTGCTCGAGCTCGTCGAGCTTGTGCGAGATGATGATCGACGCGATGCCCCGGCTGCGCAGGCCCACGATCAGGTCGAGCAGGTGCTGGGAGTCGGCCGCGTTGAGCGCGGCGGTGGGCTCGTCGAGGATGAGCAGCTTGACCTGCTTGCTCAGCGCCTTGGCGATCTCGACCAGCTGCTGCTTGCCGACACCGATGTTCTGGATCAGCGTGTCGGGGTCCTCGTCGAGGCCGACGCGGGCGAGCAGCTCGATCGCGCGGCGCTTGGCGGTCTTCCAGCTGATGACACCGCGCTCGGCGGGCTCGTTGCCGAGGAAGATGTTCTCGGTGATCGACAGCCCCGGGATCAGCGCGAGCTCCTGGTGGATGATCACGATCCCGGCGTGCTCGCTCGCGTTGATGTCCTTGAACCGGACGACCTCGCCCTGGAAGACGATCTCGCCGGTGTAGGACCCGTACGGGTAGACGCCCGAGAGCACCTTCATCAGGGTCGACTTGCCGGCACCGTTCTCACCGCAGATCGCGTGGATCTCGTTGGCCCGGACCGTCAGGGAGACGTCCGCGAGCGCCTTGACGCCGGGGAACTCCTTGGTGATCGCGCGCATCTCGAGGATGGTGGGCTCAGCGGACATCGACGAGCCTCTCGTTCTGCGCCACGACGCCGCGCGACGGTGCGGTGCGACGAACGTGGGGTGAGCGGGCTTGCATGCGTGCCTCCGGCGTGACTGCGCTGTCTGGGGAGGCGACAGCGCCTCGGCTCCGCAGTCAACCGTGGTCTGAGGCTTGGCGTCAACTCTTGAATACAACGACTTGGTAACGACTTCCGAACGCAAGAGCGCTCGGGGACCCGTGCGAGGGTCAGCCGAGGACCGGGTGGCGCAGCACGAGGGCGGCTGCGCCGAGCGCCTCGGCGCGGTCCCCGAGGGACGAGACGGCGAGCCGTGTCGTCTGACCCGCGACCGCGATCGCGTACCGGAGCAGCCCTCGTCGGATCGGCGCGAGCAGGATCTCGTCCAGGACCGCGAGCGGGCCGCCGACGACGACGACCTCGGGGTTGATGAGGTTCACGACGCTCGCGAGGGCGCGGCCCGTCGCGACGCCGGCGTCCTCGATGACCCGCAGCGTCGCCGTGTCGCCCGCGAGCGCCTGGCGGACGATGTCATCGGTGGTCAGTCGGGGTCGGCTCCCGCGGTCGAGCAGGTCGATCATCGTCGAGGTCGAGGCCGCCATCTCGAGGCAGCCGCGGTTGCCGCACCGGCACAGCGGACCGGTGTCCGAGATCGGGGAGTGCCCGATCTCACCGGCGATCCCGATGTGCCCGTGGTAGGGCTGGCCACCCACGATCAGCCCGCAGCCGATGCCGCTCCCGAGCTTGAGGAACACGAGGTTGTCCACCGCCGAGTGCGGACCCCAGGTGACCTCGGCGAGCGCTCCGAGATTCGCGTCGTTGTCGAGGAAGACCGGGACCCCGAGCCTCTCCTCGAGAGCCTGCCGAGGATCGAGGTCGTCCCACTCCGGCCACAACGGACCTTCGAGGACGAGTCCTGAGCGGTTGTCGATGGGCCCGGGTATCCCGACGCCGACGCCGACGACGGCGCTGCGTGGCACGGAGCTCTCGGCGAGAAGGTCGGCGAGCAGCCCGGCCGCCGCATCGATGCCGTCGCGGGGTCGGTGCTCGTGCGCGAGCGCGATCGAGCGCTCAGCGATCACCTCGTACCCCAGCGTGGACAGGCACACCCGGACGTGCGTGCGACCGAGGTCGATGCCGACCGGCACGATGCCGCGGTCCTCGAGCCGGACGAGCACAGCACGGCGACCCGAGCTCGTCGTGGGCGACGTCGAGACGATGCCGCGATCGACCATGGAGCGCACGATGCTCGACACCGTGGCCGTGGACAGGCCCGTGTGCCGCGCGAGCTCGGCCTGCGTGCACGCGCCCGCGGTCGTGAGCATGTCGACGACCCGTTGCACGTTCAGCGAGCGCAGCGCCGTCTGGGAACCGGGCTGACGCGCGGTTCCCCCCTCGGCTCCGGTCGCGGTGTCCACGCCTCAACAGTGCCCGACTCCCCCATTGTGGTCAAGAGACGTACGCGCGAGCTGCTATCGCGTTCGACCTCCGAACACAGCGGCGGAGCCCGACGGGTGCGGCGGCGCGGGGCATCCGGCGCGACGGGACCGGCGTCGGCAGTGCCGGTCCGGAACTGAGGGACGCGCCGAGGTTCGGCTGGCATGCTGGGGTCGCTCAGCCGCAGATCGGACGACGAGGCCCCGCCTCGGTCCGCGCGGCCCACGACTGCCACGACAGGAACACCATGTCCCAGGACGCCCCCGCCACGCCCACCCCCGATCCGCTGAAGATCAGTCCCGACGAGGTCTTCGCCGCGTACGGCACGTCGGCCGCGACCCCCGTCGAGGTCGTCGTGTCGACCGGGCCCAGCCTCGTCGCCCGCCTCGGCGCCGAGGCGTTCGGCACGTTCTTCCTCGTGCTCGCCGGGCTCGGCGTCGCGCTGTACGCAGGCGTCACGGGCGTCGGCGGCGGACCGCTCGCGGTCGCGCTCGCGTTCGGCATCGCCGTCCTCGCGAGCGCCATCGCGGTCGGCCACGTCTCGGGCGGGCACTTCAACCCCGCCGTGACGTTCGGCGCGGCCGTCGCGGGCCGCACCGCATGGCGCGACGTGCTCCCCTACTGGCTGGCACAGCTCGTCGGCGGCGCACTCGCCGCAGCCCTGCTGTACGTCGCGGCGGCGTCCCTGCCCGCGCTCGCCGGCAACGAGCGGAAGTTCTTCAGCTCGGTCGCCAACGGCTTCGGGACGCACTCCCCGATCGGCGCCCAGACCGGCGGCGAGGGCTTCGGGCTGCTCGGCGCGCTGCTCATCGAGCTCGTCGTGACCGCGGTCTTCGTCGGCGTCATCCTCGGCGCGACCGACCGCCGGTCGGCGCACACGCAGGCCCCGTTCGCGATCGGGCTCACGCTCGCCATCGGTGTCCTCATCGCGATCCCCGTCACCAACGCTGCACTCAACCCGGCGCGGGCCACCGCGGCCGCGATCTTCTCCGAGGGCTGGGCGTTCAAGCAGCTCTGGCTGTTCTGGGTCGCCCCGCTCGCGGGCGCCGGGATCGCCGCGCTGGTCTACCGCGCGTTCGTCGCGGAGCGGGTCCAGGACGACCTGCTCGGCGAGCCCGAGATCGAGGAGATCGTCTACACCGAGGAGTACGTCGCCGAGACGCCCGCCTCCTGACCCGACCCACGACGCCCGGACGCCCCGCCCCCGAGCGGGCGGCGCGCCCGGGCGTCGTGCTGTCCGGCGCCGTCAGCGGGTCGGGATCACCTGCGACAGGATCGCGAGCACGAACGCGAGCAGGAAGAGCATCAGCACGTCGAGCGGCCGACCGCGCGCGACCAGCGCCGCCGGCCCGGGTGGCGGCGTCGCAGCCCGCACGACGGCTCCCACGGCCAGCAGCCCTGCGAGCGTGAGCGCTCCCGCTGCGGTGCTGACGAGCACCGAGACGGCGATCGCGACGCCGACGCCTGCGGTCACCCACCACAACGACGAGTTGCGGCCCGCGGCGAGCGACGCACGGGCGATGGCCCGGGGGTCGAGCGGCAGCTCCTCGGGTGCGAGCGGGTCCGTGTCCGACGTGCGGTCCGCCGACCCTGCCGTGCCCGCGGCATCACGCTCGCCGGTACCGTCCTGCGCCATCGATGTGCCTCCCGTCCGGGAGACTACCGTTGCCCGCGTGACGGTCCCTGCACAGCCCCGATCTGTCGTCGTCGTCGGTGCCGGGCTGGCCGGGTCCCGGACCGTCGTCGCGCTGCGCGAGCAGGGGTTCGACGGTCAGGTGACGTTGCTCGGAAGCGAGGGGCTCGCCGCCTACGACCGGCCGCCGCTCTCGAAGCACCTGCTCGACCGGCCGGCTCCCGCCTGGCTCGCGGACGAGCTCGGCGCCGACGGGATCGCGCTGGCCGACGACGTCCGGCTCGACGCACCGGCGCTGGGCCTGCAGATCGGCCCGGCCTCGGTCGACGTCACCACAGCCGGCGGGACGGTCACTGCCGACGCCCTCGTGATCGCCTCCGGCTCCCACGCGGTCAGGCCCGCAGGCTGGGACGCCGCCGCGACGCTGCACACGGCTGCCGACGCCGCACACCTGCGCTCGCAGCTGACGCCCGGAGCCCGGCTGGTGGTCATCGGTGCCGGCTGGATCGGCGCCGAGGTCGCCGGGATCGCTGCCGCCGCGGGTGTCAGCGTGACGGTCGTCGAGGCGTTGGGCGCACCGCTGACACCGGCCCTCGGGGGCGTCGTCGGCGCGCTGACCGCGCCCTGGTACGCCGCAGCCGGGGTCGAGCTCCTCACGGGGACGCGGGTCGCACGGGTACGTGCCGACGGCGTCGAGCTCGCGGGCGGACGTCACCTCGACGCGGACGTGGTGCTCGCGGCCGTCGGTGCACGGCCGTCGACCGGTTGGCTCGAGGGCAGCCTGGCGCTCGACGGCGACGGCTCGATCCGCGTGGACGGGACCTTCACGCCGCAGGGTGGACCGCACCACGTGCGCGCGGTCGGCGACGTCGCGCGACGGGCGTCGGCCCGGCACGGCGTCGTCGCCGGCGGCCACTG
>DASVMA010000263.1:0-7902 GCA_036384595.1 Cellulomonas sp.
GCGATCCTGCTCGACGGTGGGGGACATCCGCGGGCTTTCATCCGGACGACGTCCGTGCGGGTCGTGCCCTTCGGCGAGGTCGACGAGGAGTTCGCTGCGGCCGAGGGTGAGGGTGACGGCTCGCTCGCGGCGTGGCGGAGCAGCCACGAGCAGTACTTCCGGCGGCGTGCGACGGACGAGGGCGGCCAGCCGTTCAGCGAGGACCTGCCCGTCGTGCTCGAGGAGTTCGAGCTCCGCTATCCGGATGCGTCCACGCGTTGAGATAACCGTCCCGACCCTTGGGACGAGCGGTAGCCTTTCGACATGGTCGAGAACAGCGCAGCCCGTGACATCCGCCTCGCCGTCGTGGCCGGTGACGGCATCGGCACCGAGGTCGTCGAGCAGGGTCTGCGCGTGCTCGACGCGGCGCTCGTGGGCACCGGCGTGCGGGTGCTCCCGACCGAGTTCGACCTCGGGGCGCGGCGGTGGCACGCGACGGGGGAGACCCTCACCGACACGGACCTCGACGCGATCCGCACCCACGACGCGATCCTGCTCGGCGCGATCGGTGACCCGGGCGTGCCGTCGGGCGTCCTCGAGCGCGGGCTGCTCCTGAGGCTGCGGTTCGCCCTGGACCAGTACGTGAACCTGCGCCCGAGCCGCCTGTACCCGGGTGTGACGTCGCCGCTCGCCCAGCCCGGCGAGATCGACTTCGTCGTCGTCCGCGAGGGCACCGAGGGGCCGTACGTGGGCAACGGCGGTGCGATCCGCGCCGGCACCCCGCACGAGGTCGCCAACGAGGTCAGCGTCAACACGGCGTTCGGTGTCGAGAGGGTCGTGCGGGACGCGTTCGCCCGCGCGGCGGCCCGCCCCCGCAAGAAGCTCACGCTCGTGCACAAGCACAACGTGCTCGTGTACGCCGGTCACCTCTGGCGGCGCACGGTCGACGCGGTGAACGCCGAGTTCCCTGACGTGACCGTCGACTACCTGCATGTGGACGCCGCGACGATCTTCATGGTGACGAACCCGGCGCGCTTCGACGTGATCGTCACGGACAACCTGTTCGGCGACATCATCACCGACCTCGCTGCCGCCATCACGGGTGGCATCGGTCTTGCCGCCTCGGCCAACATCAACCCCGACCGCACCGCTCCGAGCATGTTCGAGCCCGTGCACGGCTCGGCACCGGACATCGCAGGTCAGGGCAAGGCCGACCCGACGGCCACCGTGCTCTCGGTCGCCATGCTGCTCGACCACCTGGGCCTGCCCGAGGCCGCCGCGAAGGTCGAGGCCGCGGTCGCCGCTGACCTCGTCGACCGCGGCGCGGCAGCGGGCCGAGTACGGTCGACGGCCGAGGTGGGCTCCGACCTGGCGGCACGCGTCGCCGGCTGACTCCTCACTCCTCGGCCGTCCTCACCGGTAACGTCAGCATCCGCACCTGGTGAAAGGCCTCCGCTCATGAGCACGACATCCACACCCGCGACCTCGACCTTCGAGGTCCGTCGCAGCGACACCCCGGTCCCGGCTGCTGAACGCGCCCAGGCGATGGAAGCACCCACGTTCGGCACGGTCTTCACCGACCACATGGCGCGCGCGAGCTGGTCCCTGGCCGATGGCTGGCACGACCGTCGCGTCGAGAAGTACGGCCCGCTGCTGCTCGACCCGGCGACCGCCGTGCTGCACTACGCGCAGGAGATCTTCGAAGGCCTCAAGGCGTACCGGCACGCGGACGGCTCCGTCTGGACGTTCCGTCCGTCGGCCAACGCCGCGCGGTTCGCGCGCTCCGCGCACCGGCTCGCGCTGCCCGAGCTCACCGAGGTCGACTTCCTGGGGGCCATCACCGCGCTCGTGGCGACCGACGTGGACTGGGTGCCGTCGGGCGAGGAGACGAGCCTGTACCTGCGCCCGTTCATGTACGGGTCCGAGCGCTTCCTCGGCGTGCGGCCCTCGCTCGAGGCGGAGTTCCTCGTCATCGCGTCACCGGTCGGCCCGTACTTCACGCACGGCGTGCAGCCGGTCTCGATCTGGGTCGCGCAGGACTACCACCGCGTGGGCGCGGGCGGCACGGGCGCGGCCAAGTGCGGCGGCAACTACGCGGCGAGCCTGCTGCCGCAGCAGGAGGCCTACGGCCACGGCTGCGAGCAGGTGTGCTTCCTCGACGCCGCGACGAACTCGGTCCTCGAGGAGCTCGGGGGGATGAACGTGTTCGTCGTGCACGCGGACGGCAGCGTCTCGACGCCCGAGCTGACCGGGTCGATCCTCGAGGGCGTGACGCGCTCGTCGGTCATCCGGCTGCTCACTGACGCGGGCCACGAGGTGTCGGAGCGGCGGATCACGCTCGCCGAGCTGCGGGCCGGCCTGACGGACGGATCGGTCGCCGAGGTGTTCGCGTGCGGGACCGCCGCGGTCATCACCCCGATCGGACGCCTCGCGGGTGAGGGCTTCGACATCACCGTCGCGGACGGCGCCGCGGGTGACGTCACGATGCGCGTGCGGGCCGAGCTGACCGACATCCAGTACGGGCGGGCAACCGACCGGCACGGGTGGCTGCACCGCCTGGTCTGACGGCTCGAGGACGTTCTCACCACCTATGTCGCGCGGCCCGTGGACCGGCGTGCGGGCCCCCGCGGGCCGTGTGGCATGATGTGGCCTGTGACACACCTTCACTCGCTCCACCTCATTATCGAGTAGCGCGCCTGCACATCGCAGACGCGCAGACCTCCCGCACCCTCGGGGGGTCTTTTTGTTGTCGGGCACCACCCCCGCCCGCCAACGACGTCGTCCCCGCACCGACCTGCCGCCGGCACCACCCCTCGCCGGCCCGGAGGTCACCACGGAACCTGGACGGCGAACGGCCCCAGCTCCGCCCCTGAAATGAGCGCCCACGTGACCAGCCAGCCCGCACGTCCGTTCCACGTGTACGACACCACGCTGCGCGACGGCGCCCAGCAGGAGGGCATGAACCTGTCCGTCGGGGACAAGCTCGCGATCGCGCCGTTGCTCGACGAGGTCGGGGTCGGGTTCATCGAGGGGGGCTGGCCGGGGGCGATCCCGAAGGACACCGAGTTCTTCGCGCGGGCGGCCACGGAGCTCAACCTGAAGAACGCGGTGCTCGCGGCGTTCGGCGCGACCCGCAAGGCGGGCGCCGTCGCGTGGCAGGACCCGCAGGTCCGGGCGCTGCTCGACGCGCAGGCGCCGGTCGTGACGCTCGTGGCGAAGAGCGACCTGCGTCACGTCGAGCGCGCGCTGCGGACGACGGGCGAGGAGAACCTCGCGATGATCACGGACACCGTCGAGCTGCTGGTGCGTGAGGGGCGCCGCGTCGTCGTCGACGCCGAGCACTTCTTCGACGGGTACCGCGACAACCCGGAGTACTCGCGATCCGCGGTGCTCGCGGCGTTCGAGGCGGGCGCCGAGGTCGTCGCGCTCTGCGACACCAACGGCGGCATGCTGCCCGACGGCGTCACCCAGGTCGTCTCCGAGATCCGCGCCGCGGTCGGCCCGCACGCGATCCTCGGGATCCACGCGCACAACGACTCGGGCTGCGCGATCGCGAACTCGCTCGCGGCCGTCGCCGCCGGCTGCTCCCACGTCCAGGGCACGGTCAACGGCTACGGCGAGCGCACGGGCAACGCCGACCTGCTCGCGGTGGTCGCGAACCTCGAGCTCAAGGGTGGCCGGCAGCTGCTCGCCAAGGGGTCGGACGGGCAGGGCGGCCTGCGCGAGATGACCCGCATCGCCCACGCGATCAGCGAGATCACGAACATCGCGCCCTTCGCGCGGCAGCCGTACGTCGGCGCCAGCGCGTTCGCCCACAAGGCCGGCCTGCATGCGAGCGCGATCAAGGTCGACCCGGACCTGTACCAGCACATCGACCCGCTCGCGGTCGGCAACGACATGCGCATGCTCATCTCCGACATGGCCGGACGCGCCACGATCGAGCTCAAGGGTCGTGAGCTGGGCTTCGACCTCGCCGGCCAGGGCGAGCTCCTCACCCGCGTCACGAACCGCGTCAAGGACGCGGAGGCCAACGGGTACACCTACGACGCGGCGGACGCGTCGTTCGAGCTCCTGCTGATCGAGGAGCTCAACGGCGGGCGGCCCCAGTACTTCCAGGTCGAGAGCTGGCGTTCGATCGTCGAACGTCAGGGCGGGCGCGATGTCCCGGCGAGCGCCGAGGCCACCGTCAAGCTGCACGCGGGCGGCCGGCGGTTCGTCACGACCGGTGAGGGCAACGGCCCGGTCAACGCGCTCGACCACGCCCTGCGCCAGGCGCTCGTGCACGTGTACCCCGAGGTCGAGAAGTTCGAGCTCATCGACTTCAAGGTGCGCATCCTCGACGCGATGCACGGCACCGACGCCGTGACGCGCGTGCTCATCGAGACGAGTGACGGCAAGACGTCCTGGAGCACCGTCGGAGTCGGCCCGAACCTGCTCGAGGCGTCGTGGGAGGCGCTCACCGACTCGACGATCTGGGGCCTGCACCATCTCGGCATAGCGCCGCGCTGACGTCGGGGCAGCGAGGAGGCCAGGGTGTCGCACGACGAGTCCACGTCGGCGGGCCGTCGTGTGCGACGACGCCCCACGTGGCCGTGGTGGGTCGTCGCTGCCGTCGTGGTCCTCGCAGGTGCCGTCGCGAGCACCCAGCCCTGGGCCGCCGAGCGACCGCCCGGTGCGAGCGCCGGGCAGACCTCGGTGGCCCCGTCGACGGGCCAGACGTCGACGTCCACCCCAGGCGTGCCATCGAGCCCGGGTCCCGCCGCGACCGCGCGCCCGCAACCGCCGGCGTTCGACGCCACGACCCTCGCGCTGCTCTTCGTCTCACCGGAGGAGATCGTCGGGGCCATCCCTGCCGCGGCGGCCGGGATGGCCCCGACGATCACCTCAGGTCAGCTCGCCTGGGGGCTGCCTGCCGGATCGACGATCGAGCCTGCGACGTGCACGGTCGCCAGCACCGTCGTGGCCGACGCGCCTGCGGCGTTCGACCTGCGGTCGTGGTCGGGGACGGTCGTCGAGGTCTCCCAGCGGGTCACCGTGCTTCCGGACGTGCCGAGCGCCGAGGCCGCCTTCCGGCTGCTGGTGACGACCGTCGATGCGTGCGGCACGTACAGCCAGCTGGACGGCGGCGTCGTCTCCTCGACGATCACGGCATCGCCGGCGACCGAGGCGCAGGGCGTGTACCCCTCGCTCGTCCAGCGCACCGAGCTGAGCTCCGGGGGCGTCGTCGAGCCGCAGCTCCACGGGCACATGCTCGTCGGCAACGCGATCGTGAGCTGGACCGCGAGCGCACGGCCCCAGAACGGTGCGCAGGCGGACGCCGGCGTCCTGGGCTCCGGCGGCAAGATCGACGCGATGTTCCAGGCAGTCGCCGCCCGGGCTGCCTCGGTGCTCGGCCCCGTCGCGACCGCCGGACGCTGACCGGGTCTCGTCGGGGCCGTACGTCGGATCTGGCCGCACATCCGGGCGCCTAGGCTGGAGCGGTGCGCGGAGAATACAAGGTGCCCGGTGGCAAGCTCGTCGCCGCGGAGGTCGAGGTCGTGGACGGCCGGTTGGCTGCTGTCGCGGTCAGCGGCGACTTCTTCCTCGACCCCGACGAGGCCCTGGCCGTCATCAACGCGGCGCTCGTCGGGCAGCCGGCCGACGCCCGTGTGCCGCAGCTGGCGAGCGCGGTCGAGCAGGCGCTCGCGGCCGCGGACGTCGACGGGACGCTGTCTGCGCCTGTGACGATGGTGGGGTTCACCCCGGAGGCTGTCGCGATCGCCGTGCGCCGGGCCCTGGGTCACGCGACGGCGTGGCAGGACCTGACGTTCGAGCTCATCCACTCCGGTCCGCTGCCGCCCGCGGTGCACGCGGCACTGGACCAGGTCCTGAGCGAGGAGCTGGTCGCCGGTCGGCGCGGTCCGACGCTGCGGTTCTGGGAGTGGGTCGAGCCGGCGGTCGTCATCGGCTCGTTCCAGTCGCTGCGCAACGAGGTCGACCCCGAGGGCGCGGCGCGGCACGGCATCACCGTGGTCAGGCGCATCTCGGGTGGTGGCGCGATGTTCATGGAGGCCGGGAACTGCATCACGTTCTCCCTCGTGGTCCCGGCGTCCCTGGTCGACGGGCTGTCGTTCGAGCAGTCGTACGCGTTCCTCGACGACTGGGTGCTCGGGGCGCTGGCTGACGTCGGCGTGACGGCTGCCTACGCCGGACTCAATGACATCGCCTCGCCCTCGGGCAAGCTCGCTGGCGCTGCGCAGAAGCGGCTCGCGGGCGGCGCGGTGCTCCATCACGTGACCATGGCGTACGACATCGATGCCGACAAGATGCTCGAGGTGCTGCGGATCGGCCGCGAGAAGCTGTCCGACAAGGGCACGACCAGCGCGAACAAGCGCGTCGACCCCGTGCGCTCGCAGACCGGACTGCCCCGGGAGCAGGTGATCGAGGCGTTCAAGGCGCACTTCCGGTCCCGGTACGCCACGGTCGACGGCGCGCTGCGCGATGACGAGCTGGCCCGCTCGGCCGAGCTCGTCGCCACGAAGTTCGGCACACCGGAGTGGACCGCGCGCGTCCCCTGATCAGCGACCGCCGCAGCAGTGGCGCGGCTGCGGTCGAACGTCGCCACCGTCGGATCGCTCGGCGGTCTGATCGCCGCACCGACGGGTGGGGGCCCCGACAGCGGCGACTGCTGGTCGCGGCGCGGCGTCGACCCCACCGCCTGGTCCCGGCGGGGCTGCCGTGCCGGGCGACGCCGCCCCGCGGGCACCTGGCCCGGGCGTGACCTCACGCACCGGCGTCGACCCGGACGAGGCACTCTGTGGGCCCGCCTCGTCCTGATAGCGTGCCGAGGCGCGGCATCGTGGCCGCGCCTCGGAGGGAGTGCCATGAAGGGGACCGTCGAGGGGCGCGACCGTGCGACTCGAGTCGCTGCGTATGCGCTCTGCGTCGATGGCGGCCGGGTGCTGCTGGAGCGGTGGCGCAGCCCCAGCGGCCCCGCGTGGACGTTGCCGGGTGGCGCGCTCCAGTTCGGGGAGGACCCGCCGACCGCGGTCCGACGCGAGGTCCTGGCACGGACGTCGCTCGTCGTCGAGGTCCAGGACGTGCTCGGGATCGACTCGTGGCGCGCCTCGCTCGTCCCGTCGAACCGCCGCTCGGCATGGACCGACACCCATGCGCTCCGCATCGTGTACGCAGGTCGCATCGTCGGCGGGCTGCTCGACGACGACGTCGACGGGACGGCGGAGCGGTTCGGATGGGTCGGCCTGGAAGCGCTCCCGCATCAGCTGAGGGCCGAGCTCGTCGACAGCGCGCTGGCGTGGGCGACGGTCGGGGTCCTGCGATGACCGCGCGGCGGGGCTTCCGCCGCGCGGTGCGGTGCGAATCGTCGATCACCGCCGACGGGCCTCAGGGCGGACGGGTGCCGAAGACTGCGGTCCCGGTCCGCACGATCGTCGCGCCCTCGGCGATCGCGAGCTCCAGGTCGCGGCTCATGCCCATCGACAACCCCGTCGCGCTCGCGGTCCCGGCAGAGCCGGTGCGCACGATCTGCTCGCCGAGCTCGCGCAGCAACGTGTAGCCGGCGCGGACCGCCGACTGCTCAGGCGTGTTCGCGCCGACCGTCATGAGGCCGCGCAGCCGGAGACCGCCGAGGGCAGCGACCTGCACCGCGAGCTCGACCGCCTGCTGCGGAGCGACACCGTGCTTGGTCGTCTCGCCCGAGACGTTGACCTGGACGTAGACCTCGAGGACGCGGCCGGACGCGAGCGCTCGGTCGGCGAGCCGCACCGCGAGCCCGAGGGTGTCGACCGACTCGATGCACGACGCCCAGCGCGAGGCCGCGGCGACCTTGTTCGACTGGAGCGGACCGATGAGGTGCAGCTCGGGGGCGAGGTCGGCGAGCTGCGGCGCCTTGGCTACGAGCTCCTGGACCCGGTTCTCGCCGAG
>DASVMA010000264.1:0-3002 GCA_036384595.1 Cellulomonas sp.
ATGCTCACCGATCGGTATCTCCACGGGATCCCGGCCGACTCGCGTGCTGCACGTGGCGGGCCGTTGCGCCAGGACTACCTCAGCTCCGACAACCTCGTCCACATCCGCGGGCTTGCCGAGATCGCTGCGGCCCGCGGGCAGAGCCTGGCCCAGCTCGCGATCGCGTGGGTCCTGCGAGACCCGCGCATCACGAGCGTCGTTCTCGGACCGCGCACGACCACCCAGCTCGAGGACAGCCTGCGCGCGATCGGCGGTCCCCCGATCACCCCTGACGAGCTCGAGGCGATCGACCTCCACGCCGTCGACGCGGGCGTCAATCTCTGGGGTCCGCGTTCGAGCGAGCTGTAGCGCGACGGGTCGATCTCACCAGACCTACTGTGCAGTAACTTACGGGCCCGTAGGTTAGGCTGGAGTCGTGACTCTGACGTCCGACCGGCCCTGGCTCGCCTCCTATGCGACAGGCGTGCCCGCCGTCATCGAGGTCCCCGACGAACCCCTGACGGCCGGCCTGGCGCGCACCGTGGCGCGTCACCCCGACCGGGTCGCCCTCGTGTTCGAAGGCAAGACGACGACGTACCGCGAGCTCGCGCGCGAGATCGATCGCGCCGCAGGAGCCCTGCACGGCCTCGGCGTCCGAGCGGGCGACCGGGTCGCGATCGCCCTGCCGAACTGTCACACCCACGTCGTCGCCTTCTGGGCCGTCCTTCGCCTGGGCGCCGTCGTCGTGGAGCACAACCCGACCTACGCGGCCGCCGAGCTCGAGCACCAGCTCGCTGACTCGGGCGCCGTCGTCGCGATCGGCTGGGAGCCCACCGCGGCGCGGATCGTCGAGGTGCAGGCGCGGACCGCTGTCCGCAGCGTCCTCGCCGTCGACCTCACGCGCGACCTCCCGGCCATCAAGCGCTTCGCCCTCTCGCTCCCGGTCGCCAAGGCGCGCACGCTGCGGTCCGAGCTGCGGGGCGATCCAGGCCCGACGGCCCTCGACTGGCACCGTGTGGTCGCGCGGGCGACGCCCCTGCCGCAGAGCCACCCCCAGGCCGTCGCCGACGACATCGCGCTCATCCAGTACACCGGGGGGACGACCGGGACCCCCAAGGGAGCCGTCGTCACGCACCGGTCGCTCGTCGCCAACGTGCTCCAGAGCAACGCATGGGCTCCGCTGCGCGACGGCGAGGAGACGACCTTCGGTGCGCTGCCGTTCTTCCACGCGTTCGGGCTCACGCTCTGCCTGCTCTTCGCGGCACACGTGGGCGCCACGCTCATCGCCTTCGGCAAGTTCGACCCCGAGGCGATCCTCAAGGCGCAGCGACGACGTCCGGCCACGTTCATGCCGGGTGTCGCCCCGATGTTCGACCGGCTCGCGCGTCTCGCCGAGGAGCGCCACGCCGACCTCAGCTCGATCCGGATCGCGTTCGCGGGCGCCATGCCCATCTCCAAGGAGGCGGCCGACCGCTGGGAGCGGCTCACGGGCGGCCTGCTCATCGAGGGCTACGGCATGACCGAGACGGCGCCGATCGCGCTCGGCAACCCGTGCTCCGCCGACCGCCGACCGGGTTCGCTCGGTCTGCCGTGGCCCAGCACCGACATCCGCATCGTCGACCAGGACGACCCGTCCAAGGACGCACCCGTCGGCGAGCGTGGTGAGCTCCTTATCCGGGGACCGCAGGTCTTCCAGGGCTACTGGAACCGGCCCGAGGACACGGCCGACCAGCTTCTGCCGGGCGGCTGGCTCCGCACCGGCGACGTCGTGACCATGGACGACGCCGGCTTCGTGACCCTGGTGGACAGGATCAAGGAGATGATCGTGACCGGCGGCTACAAGGTGTACCCGTCCCAGGTCGAGGACCAGCTCCGCGAGATGCCCGGCGTCGCCGATGTCGCGGTCGTCGGCGTCCCGCACGGTGACATGGGCGAGACGGTCGTCGCGGCGGTCGTCCTGGACGAGGGATCAACCGGTCTCGACCTTGCCGCGGTGCGCGCGTGGTGCGAGAGCCGCGTCGCCCGCTACGCGTTGCCTCGCCAGCTCGTCATCGTGCCCGACCTGCCGCGCTCGCAGATCGGCAAGGTCATGCGCCGGGTCGTCCGCGAGCAGGTGCTGACCAGCTCGGCGGTCTGAGGCCGCGCCGTCCAGAGGCCGGGGGCTCGGCGGTCTGGGGCCAGGCGGCTTGACGCTCTCTCAGCTGCCGTCGGTCGAGGTGACGGTGTCGCTCGTCGTGTCCCGGTCGCCCGCACCCTCGTCGCCGGCTGCGACCTCGTGCTCGGCGCGCAGCACAGTGATGGCTGCCTCGAAGTCCTCGAGCGAGCTGAAGGCCTGGTACACGCTCGCGAACCTGAGGTAGGCGACCTCGTCGAGCTCGCGCAGCGGCCCGAGGATCGTCAGACCGATCTCGTAGGCGTCGAGCTCGGCGCTGCCGCTCGAGCGGATCGTCTCCTCGACGCGCTGCGCGAGCAGGGCGAGATCATCCTCGCTCACGGGACGCCCCTGGCACGCCTTGCGGACGCCGTTGATGATCTTCTCGCGGCTGAACGGCTCGGTTGCGCCCGAGCGCTTCACCACGGACAGGCTGGCGGTCTCGACCGTGGTGAACCGTCGGTTGCAGGCGGGGCACTGACGCCGACGCCGGATCGACGACCCGTCGTCCGATGTCCGGGAGTCGACGACGCGCGAATCAGCGTGTCGACAGAAAGGACAGTGCACGGACTCCTCCTCGCCAGGTGCGAACGGCACCCGGCGGGTGCCGGACGGCGACCGGTTCACGATCGTCGGGCGCATCTTCTCGACGACCCGACTCCTGCGATGAAAGTAAGCCTTGCGCCTGGGAACAGCAAACACCGCGTCGGGACGACCACCGTCGCGGACGACCCGTCGACTCAGCGGTGGGCCGGCAGCACCAGGTGCTGGCCCGCGGTGAGCTCCGCGCGCGGAAGGCCGTTCAGGTCCTGCAGCTCGACGATGACGTCGCGCACGTCCTCGCCAGGGACGGCGACATCGGCCGCGATGC
>DASVMA010000265.1:0-6793 GCA_036384595.1 Cellulomonas sp.
CGTCGCTCGGGGCGGCCGTCGCATAGGCCGACAGCCCGAGGACCGCCTCCGCCGACGCGTCAGCCCCGCCGTTGAGCAGCCAGGCTGGGACCTGGACGCCGTCAGCCAGCGCATACGTGCCGTACCTGGCCAGCGACTGCGTGCTCAGCGACGCCAATGCCAGGTGAAGCCGATCCTGGAGGAACGAGGCGAACGCGGGGTCAGCCTCCTTGAACGCCGCGTACCCCTCCCCCAAGGCCCAGACCGTGCGCGCGAGCCAGTAGGACTCAGCCGAGTCGCTCGGGTCCGGCAGCTCAGCCGGGCTCGCGCTCGGGTTCAGAGTGCCGTCCGCCTGCTGCCAGAGGACGACGTTGCCCGCGTCCGGGCCGGTGGTCGTCTGGAGGTAGGTCAGCGAACGCAGCGTCTGGAACGCGTGCTCGCGGCTGGCGGTGCTGCCGGTCAGCTGCCAGTGCCGCAGGTAGACGACGGCGGCGCGGGCGATGTCGTCGGCGTCGAACGCGCCCTGGCCGTAGTGGCCCGTGGCAGGGTCGAGCGCGCCGCCCCCGACGCGCACGTAGCTGCCGTCAGCCTTCTTGTCCGCATAGACCCACGGCGCCTGAGCGGTGGGCTGCTCGCCCATCACGTACGTGGTGTGACCAGCCACGGGTGTCAGCGGCACGGTGTCCAGCAGGAAGTCCAGGTGGGACAGGTTCGTCAGAGGGACCGCCGAGGTCGGGACGTCGGATGCCATGGGTGCCGACGCCGACGCCGCGGTGCCCGCTCCGACAAGAAGCATGGACAGTGCGGCCGCCAGCGCGACGGGCCGTGACCTGAGATGGGAGCGAACGTCGGTGTACGTCATCAGGCTCTCCTTGTTCGTGCTTCTCGACCGGGCGCATCCCGGGCACACGCGGGACGCTCTGGGTCGACCTGGTGTGCGAGACCCCTGGGCGTGCGGATGGGGGTACGACGGGATGCGCGTCCGGCAGGTGTCTGGGCCGGCGCACGTGCTGTCCAGCAATTACCTGCTCAACAGTCTCGAGGCGCGCATCAATGCGTCGTGACCATTGTCGCGACACACGTGGTTGCGTGAGTTCCGAGCGCGCCGACGACTTCGTCCGCTGCGCTCCGCGGACGAAACGCTACCGTCGGATCATGAATCGGTCAAACCGGTTTAGTTGAATCACTCGGATGAGAGCGGCACACCGCGTCGCTCGCCGAGTCCGGCGCGGGGCGCTTGACGACCGTCCCGTCACGGCGGCAGTGTGACGTGATCACCGGCGCGCAGCGACGTCCGAGGAGGCAGTTGCCATGGCGACACGTCTGAACCCGTACCTCTCCTTCCGCGACACGGCGAGGCAGGCGATGGAGTTCTACCAGTCGGTGTTCGGCGGCGAGCTGACGGTCAGCACCTTCGCCGAGTTCCACGTGAGCGAGGACCCCGCCGAGCAGGACAAGGTCATGCACTCTCAGCTGACGACCGACAACGGCCTCGTGCTCATGGGCGCCGACACCCCGAACGCGATGGACCACACGGTCGGCACCAACTACTCGGTCTCCCTGAGCGGGGACGACGACGCCGAGCTGCGGGGGTACTGGGACAAGCTGACCGACGGCGCGACGATCGGCGAGCCGCTCACCACGGCGCCCTGGGGAGACAGCTTCGGGATGTTCACCGACAAGTTCGGGGTGAGCTGGCTCGTCAACATCACCGGCTCGCGCCCGTAGGCCGCCGGCCGCGGTGAAGCCGTTCCTGCTGCTCGCCACGCGCGCCGAGGACGATGTCGCCGACGCCGAGTACGCAGCGTTCGTCCGGTTCAGCGGCCTCACGGAGCGCGAGCTGAGGCGGGTGCGGCTGGAGGCGGACCCGCTGCCGGACCTCGACCTGGACGCCGTGTCGGGGATCGTCGTCGGCGGCAGCCCGTTCACCTCGAGCGACCCCGACCGAGACAAGACCCCTGTCCAGCGACGTGTCGAGGCCGAGCTCGACACACTGGTCGCGGAGGTGGTGCGGCGCGACCTGCCGTTCCTCGGTGCGTGCTACGGCGTGGGCACCCTGAGCCGGTACCAGGGCGGCGTCGTGGACGGCACGTACGCCGAGCCCGTCGGCCCCGTCGAGGTGAACCTGACCAGCGCGGGACTGGCCGATCCGCTGCTCGCGGGCCTCCCGCCGACCTTCACAGCGTTCGTGGGCCACAAGGAGGCCTGCCGCTCGCTGCCGCCCGGAGCGACGCTCCTCGCGTCCTCGGCGGCGTGCCCGGTGCAGATGTTCCGGGTGCGCTCCCACGTCTACGCGACCCAGTTCCACCCCGAGCTCGACCTTCCCGGCATCCTGCACCGCGTCGCGGCGTACCGGTACTCCGGCTACTTCGCCCCCGACGAGCTCGACGACGTCGTGGCACGCCTGGGGACGGTGCCCGTCGAGAAGCCGCACCAGATCCTTGCGAACTTCGTGCGGCGGTACGCACGCTGACCCCTGGGCCGGCGGCTCGAGTCGTCAGTCGCGCGCGGAGCCGACCGCGAGCTCCAGCGTCTCGCCGCCACCGAGCAACGCCGGGACGTCGTCGACGACGACGCGCACAGGTCGCTCTGCCGCCGACTGGCTGGTGAGTCGGAGGTGCGACTGGTCCGCGGTCACCGTGATCCGGTGACCGCGATAGCGGAGCTCGAACGTCAACCTGCCGAGCGCGCCGGGCAGCCTCGGCCGGAAGACGAGCGCGTCGGCGTCCATCCGCATCCCCGTGAAGGTGCGCAGCAGGATGTCGACCGTCCCTGCCATCGCGCCCAGGTGGATCCCCTGGCCGGTCGTCCCGCCCTGCGTGTCGTCGAGGTCCGCGTCGAGCGCCTCACGGAACTCGCTCCAGGCCGTCGAGCGGTCGAGCATGGCGAGCACGGACGTGTGCACGACCCGGCTCAGGGTCGAGCCGTGGGCGGTGCGGCCCAGGTAGTAGTCCACCGCGCGGGCCAGGTCGTCCGTCGTCACCGGGTACCCGAGCCCGGACAGGACGCGCACGAGCTCGGTGGGACCGAGGAGGTAGACGAGCATCAGCACGTCGGCCTGCTTGGACAGGCGGTAGCGGTTGGTGCTGTCCCCCTCCGCCTCCAGGATCAGGTCGAGCCGCTCGATGTTCCCGTACGTCCGGCGGTACCGACCCCAGTCGAGCTCAAGGAGCTCGCCGTAGCCGTCGAACTGGCTGATGACCCCGTCGTGGAACGGCACGGTCAGCCGGGTCCCGAGGCGCGACCACCGCTCCACCTCGTCCGGGCCGAGGCCGATCCGCTGGGACAGCTCGTCGCGCTCGTGACCGGGCAGCAGCGCGAGCGCGTCGAGCGCGCGCTGGCACACCCACGCGGTCATCACGTTGGTGTACGCGTTGTCGCGGAGCCCTTCCCCTGCCGCGTCGGGATACCCGTCGTGGTACTCGTCCGGGCCCATGACCCCGACGAGGTGGAACCGGTCCTCGCGCGCGTCGTAGGTCGCGAGGTCCGAGAAGAACCGCGCGACCTCGAAGATCAGCTCGGCGCCGCGCTCGGCGAACCACAGCGCGTCGGCGGTCGCCTGGAAGTACTGCCACGCGTTGTAGGCGACGGCGAGGCCGACATGCCGCTGACGCGAGGAGTTGTCCGCCAGCCACCGCTGGGACCGCGGGTTGAACAGTCGGCGCGGCGTGTCCTCGCGGCCGTCGCTGCCGCTCTGCCACGGGAACATCGCCCCCCGGTGACCGTCGTCCTTCGCGCCCTGGCGGGCCGCGTCGAGCCGGCGCCAGCGGTAGTCGAGCAGCGAGCGGGCGACCGGTGAGGCCCGCATGACGTACAGCGGCAGCACGAACAGCTCGTCCCAGAAGATGTGCCCCTGGTACCCCTCCCCGTGCAGTCCCCGCGCGGGGACGCCGGCATCCAGCCCGGCCGTGTGCGGCGAGATGGTCTGCAGCATGTGGAACACGTGCAGGTTGACGGCGAGCTGCACCGGGTCGTCGGTCTGGACGTCGACGTCGAAGTGCTCCCACAGCCGCTGCCACGCCTGCGCGTGCCGGCGGACGGCCTCGGTGAACCCGTAGTCGACCCGATCGAGCTCGGCGAGCGCCCCGTCGCGCGCCGAGGCGATGGCGGCGTCGCGCGATGTCACGACCGCGGCCAGCTTCGCCACGACCACCTGGTGACCGTGGGCGACCGCGACGTCGAACCTCGCCGTCACGAGTCCTCCACGGGCGCGCTCAGCCACCGGCTCCGCAACAGCTCCAGAGACTGACGTGCGCAGGGCGGTCGCGACCCGGATCTTGCTCCGTGTCGTCTCGACCTCGACGAGCAGGCGGTCGCCGAGACGCTCCACCTCGAGCTCGACGAGATGACGGCTGCCCGGCAACCGGGACTCGGCGGCGTTGCCGTTGACGACACGCGCGTCCACCCCGCTGCGGATGCTGATCCGACCGCTCCACCCGTCCGGGACGAGGGTCGTCTCCAGACCGGCCAGATGGGGACGGTCCATCGACACGAAGCGACGCTGGACCACCTGCAGCGCGCGACCCTGCGAGCTGACCAGGCGCACGGTCCGCGTGAGCAGACCCTGACGCAGGTCGAGCTCGTGCCGCTCGTGCTCCTCGTCGAACCCCCCGTCGGACCACCACTCACCGTCCTCGACCGCGATGTCGAGCGGCAGCCAGCTCGGCATGTTCACGATCTCCTCATCGACGCGGTCCTGGCCGTCGACAGTCCGGACCAACCGGTTGTAGACGCCCGCGAGGTACGTACCCGGGTAGTGGACGCCGTCGTCCACGTGCTCAGGCGTGGCACCCCGGGTCGCCATGTAGCCGTTGCCCAAGGTCGTCAGGGCCTCCCGATGGGCCTCGTGGGCCGGGTCGAAACCCTCGAACACCAGCAGCCACGGGTCGGAGCGCCGCGCGCCGAGGTCGAGCTCGGCCACGTCGTCGAGGACGAAGTCCGCACCTGCCGCCTCGAGCTGACGCCGTTGCCCGGCCCGATCGATACCGACGACGAGACCGAAGCCGCCGCTGCGCGCCGCCGTGACCCCGGAGACCGCATCCTCGACCACGGCGACCCGTGCGGGGGCGACGCCCAGCCGACGCGCCGCCTCGAGGAACGTCGCCGCATCCGGCTTCCCCGGCAGGCCGAGCTCGGCCATGACGTACCCGTCGACGACGACGTCGAAGACTCCGGCCAGGCCGGCGGCGTGCAGCAGCGCACCGGCGTTCCGGCTCGCCGTGACGAGACCGAGCGGCGTGCCCGCGTCCCGCAACCGTTCCAGCAGGGCCGTCGTGCCGGTGAAGGTCCGCACCCCCTCGACGGACAGCAGCTCGAGGAAGAGCTCGTTCTTGCGCGCGGCGAGGCCATGGACCGTCCAGTCGCCGGGCTCGTCCTCGCGCCTGCCGAGCGGGAGCTCGATCCCCCGTGCGGCGAGGAAGGCGACGACGCCGTCCTCACGCCGGCGGCCGTCCACGTAGCGCCGGTAGTCCTGGACGACGTCGAACGGTGCCTGCGGACCGTGCGTGCGCGCTCGCGGATCGGCGAGCACGTCGTCGAACAGGCGCTTCCAGGCCGCGGCATGCAGCGAGGCCGTGTCGGTGACGACGCCGTCCATGTCGAAGAGCACCGCGTCGTACGGCGGCTCCATGGTCGCGCCGCGTCCTGACCGCCTCGCCACGTCGTCCCGGATTCGCACGTGAGAGCCTCTCCGGAACCGATGCTAGCCGGACAGCACCGCGCGGGCCCTGGCCGGGCACTCCGGGCACATCTCTCATCTCGGGCGATCGTCTGACGATAGGCACGGCGAGCGAGGTGAAGCACCGATGGAGACGTTCGAGGGCTCGAAGGAGAGCTTCGACAGGCTGACGCCCACGGGCGTCCCCGATTTCGACGACCTGTACAGCCGCAACCTCTTGGATGCGGCCGAGGAGGTCATCTACTTCAAGGACCTCGACAGCCGGTTCGTCCGCGTCAGCCTCGGCTGTGCGCAGCTCCATCGCCGGACGCAGGACGAGATGGTCGGCCTCACGGACTTCGACCTCTTCGACGTCTCCCATGCGCGCGTCGCCTTCGAGGACGAGCAGCGGATCATCCAGACGGGCCAGGCGGTCGTCAACAAGGAGGAGCGGGAGCGCTGGCACGGGCGGCCCGACACGTGGGTCGCGAGCAGCAAGTTCCCGTTCCGCGCCCCCGACGGGACGATCACGGGCACCTTCGGGATCTCCCGCGACGTGACCCGGCGCGTGCTCGCCGAGCAGGAGAGCGCGCGCCTGACGCTCGCCACCCAGGCGACCAACAGGCGGCTCACCCAGGTCGAGGGCCAGCTGCGCTCGGTCCTCGACGGGTCGACGGACACGATCGCGCGCTACGACCTCGCCCTGCGGTACAGGTACATCAACCCGGCCGGCGAGCGCCTACGCGGCCTGCGGATCGACGAGCTGCGACGACGGACCGACCGGGAGATCGGCATGCAGGAGCATGCGCTCGCCCTGTGGGAGCCGGCCCTGCGGCGCGTCATCGCGACCGGGCGGCCGGAGCAGGTCGAGTTCTGGCTCACCGACGAGAGCGACGAGGGGCAGCGGTGGCACCACACGACGCTCGCGGCCGACCGGGAGCCCGGTGGCGCGGTCGTGGGGGTGCTCGCCTCGACGCGCGACATCACCGAGCTCAAGCTGGCCGAGCAGGCCCTCGCCCACCAGGCCATGCACGACCACCTGACCGGCCTGGCGAACCGGCACCTGCTCATGACGAAGATCGAGCAAGCCATCGAGCGGCTGAACCGGGCGCCGCGCCAGCACGTGCTCTTCTTCGTCGACGTCGACAACTTCAAGTC
>DASVMA010000266.1:0-3280 GCA_036384595.1 Cellulomonas sp.
CCCGGCCGACATCGCGCTCGCCCGCGAGGCAGAGACGCGCGCCATCGTGCTCGTGCGCAACGACGGCGTCCTGCCGCTCGGCACGTCCGCGTCGCCGGCGCCGGCGACGATCGCAGTCCTCGGTCAGAGCGCGCTGCGCCCGCGCACCCAGGGTGGCGGCTCCGCGACGGTCGTCCCGGTCTCGACGGTCTCGCCCCTCGACGGGCTGCGCGCCGCACTCCCCGACGCGACGGTCGCCTACGCCACGGGCGCCCTCGTGCACGACGGCGTCCTGCCGTTCGCGCTCGACGACGTGCGCGACCCGGAGACCGGCGCACCCGGCGTCCGCACGCGGTTCCTCGCGGCCGACGGCGGTGTGGTGCTCGACGAGGTCCGGCATGCGACCGACCTCATCTGGCTCGGCAACGCGCCCGTCGCGCACACCTTCGAGGTCCTGACCGACTACACCGCGACCGAGTCGGGCCCGATCGAGCTCGGCTGGGCCGTGATCGGGACCACCACGCTCCAGGTCGACGGCGAGGTCGTGCTCACGGCGGAGCTCCCGGTCGACCCCGAGGACCTCGGTGCGGCGCTCATGGCCCCGCCGAGTGCGACCGCACGCGTCGACGTCGAGGCCGGCCGCACCTACCGGCTGCGCTGGACCCACCCCCTCACCGGGATCCCGTCGATGCCCGACGGCGCCGAGCTGGCTGCGGTGCTCGGCTTCACCGCCGGCTGGCGGCCCGTCGTCGAGTCGACCGACGCGCTCATCGCCGAGGCCGTCGAGGTCGCCCGCACGGCCGACGTCGCCGTCGTCGTCGTCGGGACGAACGAGAAGGTCGAGTCCGAGGGCTTCGACCGGACCGACCTGCGCCTGCCCGGCCGGCAGGACGACCTCGTCGCCGCGGTGGCCGCGGTCAACCCGCGCACGGTCGTCGTCGTCAACTCGGGCTCTCCCGTCGTGATGCCGTGGCGCGACGACGTCGCCGCGGTGCTGCTCACGTGGTTCGGCGGCCAGGAGTACGGCCACGCGCTCGCCGACGTCCTCACCGGCGCGGCCGAGCCCGGCGGGCGGCTCCCGACGACGTGGCCGATGACCGAGGCGGACGTGCCGGTCCTCGACGTGATCCCGCACGACGGCGTCGTGCGGTACGACGAGGGCATCCACATCGGCTACCGCGCGTGGCTGCGCGCCGGAATCGAACCCGCATACCCGTTCGGCTTCGGGCTCGGGTACACGACGTGGTCCTACGACGCGGTGCGCGTCATGGACGCCGGCGTGCACTCGGGTGCGGTGGCTGCGTCGGGCAGCGTGCGCGTGAGCGTCGACGTGACCAACACCGGCGAGCGCACCGGACGCCAGGTCGTCCAGATCTACCTGTCGCGCGAGTCGTTGACGGTCGACCGGCCGCTGCGGTGGCTCGCCGGCTCCGCGGTCGTCACCGCCAACCCGGGCCAGACGAAGACCGCCGAGGTCCTCGTGCGGGCACGTGCGTTCCAGCACTGGGACTCCGCGACGCACGCCTGGACGGCCGAGCCGGGCCGGTTCACGCTGATCGTCGGGCGCGACGCGACAGACTCCGCCCTGGACGCCGTCGTCATCCGCTGAGCGCGGCGTCGGAGCCCAACGGCCGCACGGTCCGCCGGAGTCGGTCCCCGTCGCGGGCGGCCGGCCTCACGGGTCGTCAGGGCAGGTGGACGGTCCCGTCGAGGAACGACCCCGTGAGCTTTCCCGCGTCGGTCGTGGCGAG
The DNA here is from genome assembly GCA_036384595.1 of Cellulomonas sp. Taxonomy (GTDB): domain Bacteria; phylum Actinomycetota; class Actinomycetes; order Actinomycetales; family Cellulomonadaceae; genus Cellulomonas_A. The sequence continues at coordinate 1,731 of DASVMA010000266.1, forward strand.
GCACAGTCCGAGCCGGTCCCCGCGGGCCCACGAGGCCTCGGTGGGCGCCCAGGCGATCGCCCGGATGCCGGCGTCCCGCTCGGTCGAGGTGAGGTCGCACGAGGCCGCGACCCGGGCGTCCGCCGCGGCCTGACCGGGCCAGACGGCGGCGTCGTCGAACGCGTACTCGGTGACGACCTGGGCCGCGTGCGGCTCGCTGCACGGCACGACCCGCACGGCGTCGACGTCCGCGCCGGTCGGCAGCGGGTCGAGGCAGCTGCCCGTGACGAGCTGGCGCGCGTGGGCCTCGCGGGGAGCCGTGACGTCCGGCGGGAGCGGGCGCTGGTTGCGGGCCGTGAGTGCCGTGCCCACGAGGACGCCGACCAGCACGAGGGTGCCGAGGACGCCCAGCGCGACGCCGGTCCAGGCGAGCCCGCGGCCGCGGGTGCTGCGCGCTCGGATCCGGAGCAGCGCAAGGACTCCCAGCACCCCTGCGACCGGACCCAGCGCGAGCGCACCGGTGACGACCGAGGCCACCGCGAGCGGCTCGAGCGGTACGCGTGGCGCCTCCCAGCCCGGCGCGTAGTACGGCTCGTTCGACGAGTCGTCCGGGGCGGACCAGGCGGTCAGGACTGCACCTGCGGCGACTCGCCGGCCAGGGTCCCCTCGAGGGCCGAGCCGGTCAGCGTCCCGGGGCTGCTCACGAGGAGGCAGTAGCCCGACCGCACGCCGTTCAACCAGTCGACGTCCGAGGGTGCCCACACGTTGGAGACCGCGACCTGGGACGCGAGCGCGCCGGGCGCGACCGAGGACGCGAAGTCGCTGCAGTCCGCGAGGACGGCGGTCGCCTCGTCCGGAGACGACGGCGCCGCGGTGAAGTCCTCGTACGAGAGGACCTCCGCGGCGTGCGGGGCTGCGCAGTCGACGAACGCCGGGTCGAGGATCTCGGCGGACGGGAGGACCTCCAGGCAGTCGCCCGGCCACAGCCGCTCGTCGAACGCGAGGAACCCGATGGGCTCCTGCGTCTTCTCGGTGAGGGGTGTCGACGTCCGAGACGAGCTGCGCGTGCTCTCCCAGCCGTGCTGGGCGCCGATGGCGACGAGCACGACGAACCCGATGATGAACACCGTCATCACGATGCCGATGCTGATCCCGGCCCAGGCCAGGCCGCGGCCGCGCGCACCCGTGCGCCGGATCTTGCGGAGCGACGCGATCCCGAGCCCGATCCCGACCGGACCGGTGATGCCCATCGTGACGATCCCGGCACCGCTCGTCGAGATCGAGGCGATCGCGAGGCCGTCCCACGGCGGCTGCGGGTTGCCCCACTGCGGCGCCGGGTAGCCGTAGGAGCCCTGGCCCTGCGCGTAGCCGTAGGACGGGACCTGCGGCTGCGCGGGCGGGTAGCCGTAGGAACCCTGCCCCTGCGGTGCCCCGTAGGCCGGGGCCTCGGGGTAGCCGGGAGTCTGCGGATAGCTCGGCGTCTGCGGGTAGCTCGGCTGCGGCGACCCGTAGCCCGGGGCCGCTGGCGGGTGTCCCGACGCGGTGGGCGCATAGCCGGGCGCCTGCGGGTA
>DASVMA010000267.1:0-9830 GCA_036384595.1 Cellulomonas sp.
TGCTCGACCGCGCCGGCAGCGACGAGCCGGTGGTACAGCCCCCGCTCGGGACGGACGTCCGACCACTGCAGGTCGACCGCCGCGAGTCGGGGGTGGTCCCACGCCAGGTGGTCGCGCCGCCGCATGCCCTCGAGGAGCCGCAGCTTGGCGAGCCACTCGACCTCACGTGCGCAGCTCGCGGGGTCGTCGGCGAGCCGCTGCAGCACGGAGGCCCAGCGGTCGAGGACGTCGCGGGTCTCGTCGTCCCGGATCCCGCCGGCGTGCTCAAGCGCCACCCGGACCGCGTCGAGGTACTCCCCCTGGATCTCGAGCGCCGTGAGCCGGCGGCCGTCGACGAGCTCGAGCCGCGCCGTCAGCGCGAGGTCGCGACTCACGACGTGCACGGCATCGACGGGGTCGCGCAGCGCGAGCCGGTCGATCGCCGCCAGGGCGCCGCCCGCTCCGCCCTCGGTGACCGCCCGCTCGATGAGCCACAGGACGAGGGACGCCGTGCCGAGCTTGAGGTACGTCGCGACCTCGAGGAGGTTGGCGTCCCCGATGATCACGTGCAGGCGCCGCCAGCGCTCGGGGTCCGCGTGCGGCTCGTCGCGCGTGTTGATGATCGGTCGTCGCAGCGTCGTCTCGAGCCCGATCTCGGCCTCGATGTAGTCGGCGCGCTGCGAGAGCTGGAAGCCCGGCACCTCGCCGCGCTGACCCAGGCCCACCCGGCCCGCCCCGGTGAACACCTGGCGGGTGACGAGGAACGGGGTGAAGCGGGCTGCGAGGTCGACGAACGGCACCGAGCGGTCGACGAGGTAGTTCTCGTGCGTGCCGTACGTCGCACCCTTGCCGTCGACGTTGTTCTTGTACAGGGCGACGTCCGGCATGGCGAGCGTCGAGGCGAGGGCCCGCACGGACGCGAGCATGACGAGCTCGCCGGCCCGGTCCCACCGCACCCCGTCGAGCGGCCCGGTGACCTCGGGCGAGGAGTACTCAGGGTGGGCGTGGTCGACGTACAGCCGCGCGCCGTTGGTCAGGACGACGTTCGCAGCGCCCGGGTCGTCGTACTCCTCGACCCCCGAGCGCGCGAGCAGCTGCGGGCCGTCGCCGGACGGTGCCGGGCTCGACGGTGCGTCGGTCAGCATCGAGGGGTGCGCGGACGCGCGCTGCAGCCGGAAGCCGCGCGCGTCGTGCAAGGGGTCCTCGTCGTCGTAGTCCCACCGGGCCCGCGTCCGCGCGCTCTCACGAGCCGTGGCGTGCACGGCCACGACGTGGCTCGACAGGAGCATCGGGTTGGCCCCCGGTCGCCCCGGTTGCAGCACCCCGTACTCGGTCTCGATCCCCATCACGCGGCGCACGCTCACGCGGCCAGCCTAGGCGAGACGCACGAGGCCACCTGGGTCGGTCCGCCCGGCAGCTCGCCCAGGCACCGCTGACGTCGGCGGCGCGGAGACCCGCGGTGCGGCTACAGGTACTGCCCGGTGCTCGTCACGGTCTCGATCGTCCGTGAACCGTCCTTGCCCTTCTTGTCCTGGACGATCGTGCGGATGAAGACGATGCGCTCGCCCTTCTTGCCCGAGATCCGCGCCCAGTCGTCCGGGTTGGTCGTGTTGGGCAGGTCCTCGTTCTCCTTGAACTCGTCGACGCAGGCCGTGAGCAGGTGGTCGACGCGAATGCCGCGCTGCCCGGTCGCGAGGAAGTCCTTGATGGCGGACTTCTTCGCGCGGTCGACGATGTTCTGCACCATCGCGCCCGAGTTGAAGTCCTTGAAGTACAGGACCTCCTTGTCGCCGCTCGCGTAGGTGACCTCGAGGAAGCGGTTCTCCTCGCTCTCGGAGTACATGCGCTCGACGACGCGGTTGATCATCGCCTCGACAGCCGCGGCGGCGTTCCCGCCGTGCTCGGCGATGTCGTCCGGGTGGATCGGCAGCGACGCGGTGAGGTACTTGCCGAAGATCTCCCGCGCACCCTCGGCGTCCGGCCGCTCGATCTTGATCTTCACGTCGAGGCGACCGGGCCGCAGGATCGCCGGGTCGATCATGTCCTCACGGTTCGAGGCGCCGATCACGATGACGTTCTCGAGCTTCTCGACACCGTCGATCTCGCTGAGCAGCTGCGGCACGATCGTCGTCTCGACGTCGCTCGACACCCCGGTCCCGCGCGTGCGGAACAGCGACTCCATCTCGTCGAAGAACACCACGACGGGGTGCCCCTGCGACGCCTTCTCGCGGGCACGGGAGAAGATCAGCCGGATGTGCCGCTCGGTCTCGCCGACGTACTTGTTGAGCAGCTCCGGGCCCTTGACATTGAGGAAGTAGCTGCGCGCGTCCGCGGCGTCCTCACCGCGCGCGGCCGCGGCTGTCGCGGCGAGCGAGTGCGCGACCGCCTTGGCGATGAGCGTCTTGCCGCACCCGGGCGGGCCGTAGAGGAGCACGCCCTTCGGTGGCTTGAGGCCGTGCTCGCGGAACAGCTCGGGGTGCAGGAACGGCAGCTCGACGGCGTCGCGGATCGTCTCGATCTGCGGTCCGAGCCCGCCGATGTCCGAGTAGTCGATGTCCGGGACCTCCTCGAGCACGAGGTCCTCGACCTCGGAGCGCGGGATCCGCTCGAACACGAAACCCGTGCGCGGCTCGATCGTCAGCGCGTCGCCGATCCGCACGGACGCCTCGAGGAGCTGTCCCGAGAAGCGCACGACCCTCTCCTCGTCGCCGCGCCCGACGACCAGCGCCCGGCCCGTGCCGAGCAGCTCCTTCACGGTGACGAGCTCGCCGACCTCCTCGTAGCCGCCCGCCTCGACGACGGTCAGCGCCTCGTTGAGCATGACCTCCTGGCCGGGGCGCAGGTGGTGGACGTCGAGCGTGGGGCTCGCACCGACGTGCATCTTGCGACCGGCGGAGATGATGTCCACGGTGCCGTCGGCCCGCGCCGACAGGAACGTGGCATACGTGCCGGGTGGCTTCGCGAGCTCGTCGAGCTGGCGCTTGAGCTCGATGATCTGGTCCCGCGCAGCGACGAGCGCCTCGGAGATGCGTTCGTTGCGCGCGGACAGCAGCGCCAGCTCGCGCTGCAGGTCACGGCCTGTCGTCGACGGGTCAGTCATGGCGTGTGCCTCCGTTCCGTGCCGCTCACGGTGCACGCCGATGTGCGCTGCTCTCGATCGACCTTAACCAGTCGTGTCAATCGATCGCGGGAGCCTGGCCGACGTCGCGCCGGACGCGCCGGATCTTCTTGTCCGAGATGGCCCGCTCGCCGAGCGCCTCCGCCGACCAGGCGTCGTCGGGCAGCACCCGGACGTCGGACGACACGATCGTCGGGTCGACTGCGACACCCGTGTTGCCCTCGGCATCCGGGTAGGCACCCTTCGCGGGTCGACGACGGCGCTGCGGGGCGTCGACACCGTCGGCGAGGCGTCGGGTGGTGAGCAGGAACCCCGTGTGACCGATCATGCGGTGCTCCGGGCGCACGGCGAGCCCCTCGAGGTGCCAGCCCCGGACGAGGGACTCCCAGGCGGACGGCTCGGTGTACCGGCCGTCGGAGCGCAGGTCCTCCGCGAGCCGCGACAGCTGCGTCGTCGTGGCGACGTAGGCGATGAGCACACCGCCCGGCGCGAGGGCCGTCGCGACCGCGTCGAGGTTCTCCCACGGCGCGAGCATGTCGAGCACAACGCGGTCGATCGAGGCGGGCTCGACGGCAACGGGCAGGACGTCGGAGAGGTCGCCGACCGACAGCTGCCATGCGGGGTGCGGGCCGCCGAAGAAGCCCTCGACGTTCCCGCGCGCGATCGCGGCGAAGTCCTCGCGGCGCTCGATCGAGTGCAGCGAACCCGCGTCGCCGACGGCACGGAGCAGGGACATCGTCAGGGCGCCGGAGCCGACGCCCGCCTCCACGACCCGCGCGCCGGGGTAGATGTCGGCCATCGCGACGATCTGGCCGGCGTCCTTCGGGTAGACGACCGCCGCGCCGCGCGGCATGGACAGCACGAAGTCGGCGAGCAGCGGGCGGACCGCGAGGTACTCGATCCCGGCCGTGTTGCGCACGACCGAGCCCTCGGGCGCGCCGATGAGCTGCTCGTGCGTGAAGTAGCCCTTGTGGGTGTGGAACGACGCACCGGGCGTCAGCGTGATGGTGTGGAGCCGGCCGCGCGGGTCCGTCAGCTGGACCCGGTCCCCCACGCGCAGGGGCCCGCGCCGCTGCTCAGCTCCCGTGGCGGTCGGGACTGCGGCGGTGGGCTCGGGCGCGAGGGTGGGGTCGGTCACGATCGACCAGTCTAGGAGAGCCTGCGGGCCCGGGGATCGCCTACGAGCGCAGGGCGGCGATGACGTCGACGGCCCGCACGAGCGCGACGACCCGGCCGCCGTGCACGGCGACCACGACGGGCGACATCCGGGTGGCCTGACCGATCGCCTGGACGAGCGCAGCGCCTTCGAGCGACGCCTCCACGACCGCTCCGACAGGAAGCACCACCGAGACCGCGACGACCGGCGTGCTCGCGCGGTGCTCGGGTGCCACGCCGGCCGCCGCTGCGCGGTCCACGTACGCGGCGGGGCGGCCGTCGGGCGCGAGGACGACGACGTCGTCCACCCTTGCTGCCCCCCGAGCCCGGTCGGCGTCGGCCAGGGTCGCGTGCGCCTCGACGACCGTGGCCGGCAGCCCGACGGCCGCCACGGTGATCGCGGTCACCGCGCGACCGGTGCGTGCGCCCGTGATCGCGGCAGTCGCGCCGCTCCACAGGAACGACCCGATGAGGAACGTCCACACGATCGTGTACAGGTCGGGGGTCGACCCGGCGACGAGCGGCAGCACGAGCGCCCAGGCGACGACAGCGACGGCGACGACGCGCCCGGCCCACCCTGCGACGACCGCGCCGCGGTGCCGGTCGCCCGTCACCCGCCAGACGAGGGCCTCGAGCACGCGGCCGCCGTCGAGCGGCAGCCCTGGGACGAGGTTGAAGAGCCCGACGAACCCGTTCGAGACGGCGCCGGCGTACAGCAGGAGCCCGGCGATGCCGGCGGGCGGCACCGCCTGGGCGGCGACCCAGCACACGGCGCCGATGGCCAGGTTCGCCACCGGGCCGACGACGGCGACCAGCGCACTCGTCCGGGGCGTCGGCGCCGCGCCTCCGAACGCGGTGTGCCCACCCCACAGCGTGATGGCGAACTCGTGCACGACCTGACCGCGAGACCGTGCGACGAGCCCGTGCGCGAGCTCGTGCACCAGGACCGAGGCGAACAGCAGGACGACGAAGCCGAGTGCGACGACGTACGTGAGCGCCCCGAGCTGGGGCGCCCGTGCCTGCACGCTCGGCGCGAAGATCGTGGTGAGCACGACGGCCCCGAGCAACCAGCTCGGCGTGAGGATGATCGGAGCACCGGCAGCATGACCGATGACCCAGCCCTTGGTACCGCTCGACCGACCGCCGCTGCTGCTGCTCACCGCGTCAGCCTAGGTGCCGGTGCTGAGCGGTCCGCACGTGTGGCGCGCCCGGGTGTCGGGCCCGACACCTAGGCTCGGGCTGTGACCTCGACCGCGCTCCCCGATCCGACCGGCGGCACCCCGTCCGGCGCTGCACCTGGCGCCCTGTCCGGCCCGACGTCCGGCGGCAGTCCTGCGGGCGACGCCGTCAGCGACACCGATGCGAGCCTCGAGGTCCTCGAGGAGGCCGTCGAGGAGGTCGTGGAGGACCTTGTCGTCGCGGTCGTCGCCGAGCTCCCCAGCAACGCCGCGGTCGAGGCGACGTCGGGTACCGCGCGGCGCTCGGCACCCGGGCTCTCGCCGTCGCGTGCCAACGACTTCCTGCGGTGCCCGCTGCTGTTCCGCCTGCGCGTGATCGATCGGCTGCCCGAGCCGCCCAGTGCCGCCGCGGCTCGCGGCACGCTCGTGCACGCGGTCCTCGAGCAGCTGTTCGACCTGGCGGCGGGCGAGCGCACGCGCGACGCCGCGGTCGGGATGCTGGCGGGCGCGTGGTCGGCCCTTCACACCGAGCAGCCCGCGTACCTCGGCCTGTTCGACGCCGAGGACGAGTGGAACGCGTGGTTCGCCAGCGCACGCGACCTGCTCGACACGTACTTCACGCTCGAGGACCCGAACCGCCTCCAACCCCACGAGCGCGAGGTGTTCGTCCGCACGCAGCTCGAGGGCGGACCGCAGCTGCGCGGGATCATCGACCGCGTCGACGTCGCTCCGGACGGTGCGGTCCGCGTGGTCGACTACAAGACGGGACGCTCGCCCCGCGCCGGCTACGAGAGCTCCGCGCTGTTCCAGATGCGGTTCTACGCCTACGTCCTGTGGCGCGAGCGGGGCGTGCTGCCGACGCTGCTCCAGCTCGAGTACCTGGGCGACGGGCAGATCGTGCGGCACGCGCCGAGCGAGCCGGAGATGGTCACGTTCGAGAGCCGGGTCCGGTCGATCTGGGCCGGAATCGAGGACTCCGCCCGCTCGGGCGACTGGCGCCCTCGCCCGTCGAAGCTGTGCGACTGGTGCTCGTTCAAGACGATGTGCCCGGCGTTCGGCGGCGTCGCGCCCGAGGTGCCTGAGGGTGCCGTCGAGGCAGCCATCGGCGTCGCACCGATCGCCGGCGCTGCGTCCGTCAGGGCCTAGCCGACGTCGAACCGCGGTGCCGTCAGGCCCGAGCGGTCGCCTCGACGTCCCGCAGGTCGAGCACGTCGCCGGCCGCGATCCGGGCGAGCTCATCGAGCCCGAGCACCTCGAGCGACCGCACCCGACTCACGCCGACCGGGGCCACGACCGGGACGAGGACCTCGACGGCGATCACCCTCGCGCCGGCCGACCCCGCGGAGGCAAGCCCGGACGGTGAGTCCTCGATCGCGACGCACCGCGAGATGTCGACACCCAGCCGCTCGGCCGCGGTCAGGTAGGGCTCGGGGTGCGGCTTGGGGTGTCGCACCTCGTCGCCGCTCACCACGACGTCGAACACCCCTGCCATCCGGGCGAACGGATCGGCGAGCACGCTGAACGAGGACGTCACCAGCGCGAGCGGCACGCCCGCGGCGACGAGCGAGGCGAGCAGGTCCTCGGCGCCGGCCTGCCACGGCACGGCCGACGCGACCCCGGCAGCGACCCGCTCGTGCAGGAAGTCGCGGATCGCGTCGTCTGGCAGGTCCACCCCGCGCGACCTCAGCGCCACCGTGCACACGGACATCGACTTGCCGATCATCCCGAGCGCGTCCTGGCGCGTCCAGACGCCGCCGTGGGCCTCGACGAGCTCGGTCTCGGCGCTCATCCAGTACGGCTCGGTGTCGATCAGGGTGCCGTCCATGTCCCACAGGACCGCGGCGGGCAGCGGGTCCTGGTGCGGGATGACCCGGCCTGTCGACGCCGCGTCGGGGCTGGTCACGATCCACTCCTGTCGCCGTCGTACGCCGGGCCGCGCACCGAGCGAGGCTACGCCACGTCCACCAGGCGGGGCACCGCGCGCAGCCGTCAGGTCGAGGCGCGAGGCACGAGCTCGATCACCGCGACCTGCGTGTCCGGGACGGGTGCCCCGAGGTTGAGCCGGCTCAGGACCATCTGGCCGAGCTGACGCGCGAGCAGCTCGGTGTGGATGTCGATCGAGGTCAGCGGCGGGTCAGCGAACAGCGCGAAGAGCACGTTGTCGACGCCGATCAGCGCGACGTCCTGCGGGACCTTCAGTGCGAGCTCGCGCAACCCGGCCAGCACGGCGAAGGCCACCTCGTCGTTGTACGCGCAGATGGCGGTGACAGGCTCCGCGCCGGCGCGCCAGACGCGGACTGCGTCGGCCGCGAGCCGCGCGTCGGGTGCCACGTCAAGCACCACCGGCGCCGGTAGGCCCAGCTCGAGACACGCCTGCTGGGCACCCGCGACGCGCGCCTTGAGGAAGGCCGTGACGCGCGGATCGACGGAGGCCGCGTAGCCGATCCGGACGTGCCCCTGCTCGGCCAGGTGCCGGACCTGCATCTGCCCGATCGCCTCCTGGGGCATCGAGAGCCCTCGCTCGTCGGGGCTGTCAAGGTGCGAGCCGATGATCGGGATGCCGCGGGCCTCGATCTTCGCGACGTCGGCGAGCGGCAGTGCGAACACATTGACGATCGCGGCCGGCATGAGCTCCTGCCAGAGGGCCATCAGGCCCCGGTCGGCTCGCTGACGGCGGTAGACGGTCGTCAGCCCGTGCGGCTCCAGCTCGTCGGAGAACTGCTCGAGGAACGCGCTGACCGTCCCGCCCACCGGGATCTCGGGCAGGAGGACGACCACCGTCTCGCTGGTACCGCGACGAAGGGCGCGGGCGGCCGCTGACGGCGCGTAGCCGAGCTCGGCCGCCGCAGCGAGCACGCGCTCGGTGGTAGCCGCGGAGATCGACTGTGTCGGGGTGTCGTTCAGCACGTAGCTGACGGTGCTCTGCGAGACGCCGGCGAGAGCCGCGACGTCGCGAGCGGTGATGCGCTTGAGGTCCACTCCGGTTCCTTCCTGTTTCGATCCGGGCTGGGCTCGGCAGGCCCCGAGCCTGACTCTCGCACGCACGTTCCCACCATTGACACTTGCTTGTTCGTATGCGCGGGGTCGCTACGGCGAGGGGCTGCTCAGCGGCTGGCTCGCCCACCCCACGGCCGGCCCGCGCCGCCTGGCGCGGCTGCAGCCCGCCAGCGGCGGGATCGTCGACATGCTGTTCGACCCGCAGGACGCCGCGACGGCCCGCGCCATTCGCCTGGTCCGCCTGAGTCGGTTCCCCGGCGTCCCGATCCGTGAGGTCGACATCGCGGACCTCGCGGACGAGGCGCACGCGCACCGGACCGACCGCCGACCACCCGCGGAGGCGACCCGCCGGGGCCGTCCCGCCGCCCGCCCGCGCGCGGGCGTCCTAGGCTGACGGGATGACCGAGCAGGCGCACCCGCCGACCGAGCTCCCGCCGAGGGAGACGATCATGCTCGCCGCCTTCGAGGGGTGGAACGACGCAGGCTCCGCTGCGAGCCAGGCCCTCGAGCACCTCCACGAGGTGTGGGGCGCCGAGCAGGTCGACGAGCTGGACCCCGAGGAGTACCACGACTTCCAGGTGAACCGTCCGGTGCTCGGCATCGGCCCCGACGGCAAGCGTGAGATCGCGTGGCCGACGACGGCCGTCGCGGTCGCGACAGCACCACGGTCGGGGCGGCAGATCGTGCTGGTCCACGGGATCGAGCCATCGATGCGGTGGCGCCGGTACTGCACCGAGCTGCTCGACATCGCTGCGGGGCTCGGCGTCCGCACCGTCATCACCGTCGGCGCGCTCCTCGCGGACGTGCCCCACACCCGCCCGATCCCGGTCACCGCGACGAGCGAGGACCCCGCGGTGCGTGAGCTGCTCGGCGTCGACCCGAACACCTACGAGGGACCGACCGGCATCGTCGGGGTCCTCCAGCACGAGGCTGAGGTCCGCGGCCTGCGCGCGCTGTCGCTGTGGGCCGCCGTGCCGCACTACGTGGCGCACCCGCCGTCCCCCAAGGCCACGCTCGCGATCCTCACGCGCCTCGAGGGGTTGCTGGGTGAGCCCATCGCGCTCGGTGACCTGCCCGACGACTCGATCGCCTGGCAGGCCGGCGTCGACGAGCTCGCGAGCGAGGACAGCGAGATCGCCGAGTACGTCCACCAGCTCGAGCAGGCGAAGGACACCGCGGATCTGCCCGAGGCGAGCGGTGAGGCCATCGCGCAGGAGTTCGAGCGGTACCTGCGCCGCCGTGACAAGGGCACGGGCGGCTGACGGAGGCTCAGGGCTAGAGCCGGACGCCCAGCAGGGCGTTGACCGTCCGCGAGACGATGCCCGGCGCGCCGATCTGCACGTCGGCGCCGCCGTCCGCGCCGAGCGCGTCATCGGCCCACGCGTCGACCGCCGCGAGGGCCG
>DASVMA010000268.1:0-20129 GCA_036384595.1 Cellulomonas sp.
TGCTCGACCGCCACGATGACGGGCACGCCGCGCCCGTCGACGAACTCGCGCCGCACGAGGTGCCCGGGGCCCTTGGGCGCGATCATCACGACGTCGAGACCCGGCTCGGGCTTGATGTAGCCGTAGCGGATGTTGAAGCCGTGGCCGAAGACGAGGGCCGACCCCGGGTTCAGGTTCGGCGCGATCTCGTCGCGGTACAGGTGCCGCTGGACCTGGTCCGGCGCGAGGATCACGACGACGTCGGCCCACTTGACCGCGTCGACGACGGGAAGGACCTGCAGGCCCGCGTCCTCCGCCTTGGAGCGCGACGGCGACCCCTCGCGCAGGCCGACACGGACGTCGACACCCGAGTCGTGCAGGTTCAGGGCGTGCGCGTGCCCCTGGCTGCCGTAGCCGATGACGGCGACCTTGCGGCCGGCGATGATGGACAGGTCGGCGTCGTCCTCGTAGAACAGCTCAGCCACGGTGGATCTCCTTGAGGTGTAGCGGTGGTGGGTCTAGCGGTGGTGGTGTGACGGGCAGGTGCGGGTCTTCAGGCGGTGCGGGCGACCCGTTCGAGCGTGCGATCGGTGATCGACCGCGCGCCACGGCCGATCGCGACGGTGCCGGACTGCACGATCTCACGGACGCCGAACGGCTCGAGCGCGGCGAGCAGCGCGGCAAGCTTCGCGGGGCTTCCCGTGGCCTCGACCGTGACCGCGTCGGGAACCACGTCGACGACGTGCGCCCGGAAGAGCGTCACGACCTCGAGGACGTGCGTGCGCTGGGTGGTGTCGGCGCGCACCTTGACGAGCATGAGCTCGCGCTGGACCGACGACGCGTCCTCGAGCTCGACGATCTTCAGGACGTTGATCAGCTTGTTGAGCTGCTTCGTGACCTGCTCGAGGGGCAGCGCGTCGACATCGACGACCACCGTGATGCGCGAGACGTCGTCGTGCTCGGTCGGGCCGACCGCGAGGGAGTGGATGTTGAACGCACGCCGGGCGAACAGCCCCGCGACGCGCGTCAGCACGCCGGGCTTGTTCTCGACGAGGACGGACAGGGTGTGGCGGGTCATGACGGGTCCTCTCAGTCCTCGCGGTCCCACGCCGGGCTGATGCCCCGCGCGTACTGGATCTTGTCGTTGCTCACGCCGGCGGCGACCATCGGCCACACCATCGCGTCGCGCGAGACGGTGAAGTCGATGACGACGGGCTGGTCATTGATCTCGAGTGCGCGCTTGATCGTCGCGTCCACGTCGGCCTTCGTCTCGCAGCGCAGGCCCACGCACCCGTAGGCGTCCGCGAGCTTGACGAAGTCCGGGACCCGCACCGTGCCGTGGCCGGTGTGGAGGTCCGTGTTGGAGTACCGCTCGGAGTAGAAGAGCGTCTGCCACTGGCGGACCATGCCGAGCGACGAGTTGTTGATGACCGCGACCTTGATCGGGATGTCGTTGATCGTGCAGGTCGCGAGCTCCTGGTTGGTCATCTGGAAGCAGCCGTCACCGTCGATCGCCCAGACGGTCCGGTCGGGCTGGCCGACCTTCGCGCCCATCGCCGCGGGAACCGCGTAGCCCATGGTCCCGAGACCGCCGGAGTTGAGCCACGAGTTCGGTCGCTCGAACCGGATGAACTGCGACGCCCACATCTGGTGCTGCCCGACGCCCGCGACGAAGATCGACTCCGGCCCGGACAGCTCGCTGATGCGCTGGATGACGTGCTGCGGCGCCAGGTGGCCGTCCTCCGGCTCGTCGTAGCCGAGCGGGAACGTCTCGCGCCAGTCGTCGATCTGCTTCCACCAGGCGCCGAGGTCCGGCTTGCCGTGCTGCACGTGCTCGCGCGCCAGCTCGGGCAGGAGGTCGGCGAGGACCTCGCGCAGGTCGCCGACGATCGGGACGTCCACGGCACGGTTCTTGCCGATCTCGGCAGGGTCGATGTCGGCGTGCACGATCGTCGCCAGCGGCGCAAAGCTCGAGAGCTTGCCCGTCACGCGGTCGTCGAAGCGCGCGCCGAGCGACACGACGAGGTCGGCCTTCTGCAGCGCCGCGACGGCCGGGACCGTGCCGTGCATCCCGGGCATCCCGAGGTTCTGGGGGTGGGAGTCGGGGAGCGCGCCCCGGGCCATGAGCGTCGTGACGACGGCCGCGCCCGACGCGTCGACGAGCTGACGCAGCTCGGCCGAGGCACCCGACCGGATCACGCCACCGCCGACGTACAGCACCGGGCGGCGGGCGGTCGCGAGCAGCCGGGCGGCCTCTCGGATCTGCTTCGCGTGCGGCTTCGTCACCGGGTGGTACCCGGGCAGGTCGAGCGTCTGCGGCCAGCTGAAGGTCGTGTCGGCCTGCATCGCGGACTTCGCGATGTCGACGAGCACAGGGCCCGGGCGTCCGCTCGCAGCGATGTGGAACGCCTCGGCGATCACGCGGGGGATGTCGTCGGCGTTCGTCACGAGGAAGTTGTGCTTGGTCACCGGCAGGGTGATGCCGACGATGTCCGCCTCCTGGAAGGCGTCCGTGCCGATCATCGATGCGCCGACCTGACCTGTGATCGCGACCATCGGGATCGAGTCCATGTTGGCGTCGGCGATCGGCGTCACCAGGTTGGTCGCGCCCGGGCCCGACGTCGCCATGCAGACTCCGACGCGACCGGTGGCGTGCGCGTAGCCGGATGCCGCGTGGCCGCCGCCCTGCTCGTGCCGCACGAGGATGTGCCGCAGGCGGGTGGAGTCCATCAGCGGGTCGTAGATGGGCAGGATCGCTCCGCCGGGGATCCCGAAGACGACCTCGACGCCAGCCTCCTCGAGCGAGCGGACGACCGACTGCGCACCGGTGACGCGCTCGGGGCCGATCACCGTGACCTGCGTCGACGCGACCGAGGCGGTCGGCTCAGCGGGACGCGACTCGGCGGTCGCGCGGGGGGACGCCTGCACCGCGGTCGGCGTGCGTGGAGGCGCCGGGTGGGGGACCTGGACCATGTTTCTCCCTGGCTTCGCTACTGGTGGAGCTCGGGTGCTGCTGCTGCCTGCCTGGCTGGGTGCCTGCATGAAAAAACCCCTCGGCCCTGGCACGGGCTGGTCGAGGGGTGAGCGCGCTGACGAGGCCTGACGCGATGCCTCAGTCGGCGCGCCCGGTGACTACTACGAGGAAGATCGTCTGCACCCGTGGGACTCTACGCCGCCCGTCACCGCGATGTCACCTTCCCGACCCGCTATCTCACATCGTGGTTCACGTGACCGCAGTTCGGACACGGCGATACACCCGGGCCTCCCACGGCCGCAGCACGATCTCGCCGCCCGGCACGTCGACGTAGTTGCCGAGCAGCAGGTCGCCGCGCACGTCCGGCTCCCAGCCCTCGAGCGACACCGTCTGCTCGTCGGCACTGAAGCTGCCGAGCACCAGAAGCTCGACCCCGTCCAGCGCGCGGGTGAACGCGTAGACCGACTCGTCGTCCGCGAGGAGCATCGTGAAGTCGCCGAGCGCCACGACAGGCTCGTCGTGGCGGAGCGCGATCAGTCGCCGGTAGTGGTGGAACACGGACCCCGCGTCGGCCCGCTCGTCCCGGGCGTTGATGCTCCCGTGGTTGACGTTCACCTCGAGCCACGGCGCGCCCGTCGTGAACCCCGCGTTCGCCGAGCCGTCCCACTGGACCGGGGTCCGCGCGTTGTCGCGGCTCATGGCCGCCAGCCCGGCCAGCAGTTCAGCATCGGTCCGGCGCCCCGCCGCACGGGCCTGCTCGACGTAGCGAAGCGACTCGATGTCCCGGTACTGGTCCAGCCGTGTGAAGTGCGCGTTCGTCATCCCGAGCTCTTCGCCCTGGTAGACGTACGGCGTGCCGCGGTGCAGGTGGAGCACGGTCGCGAGCATCGTGGCCGACTCGCGCCGGTACGTCGTGTCGTCGCCGAACCGCGACACGATCCGCGGCTGGTCGTGGTTGTCCCAGTAGAGCGAGTTCCAGCCGACGTCCGCGAGCCCGACCTGCCAGCGTCCGAACGACGCCTTGAGGTCCGTCAGGCGTAGCGGTCGGACGGCGAACTTGTCGCCGGGCACGTGGTCGAGACCGACGTGCTCGAACTGGAACACCATGTCGACCTCCGCCCGCGCAGGGTCGGTGAACAGGCGCGCGTCGTCGATCGTCACACCGGGCATCTCTCCCACCGTCAGCAGGCGGCCCGGGCGACCCGCGAACACCTCCCGGTGCATCTCGGCGAGGAACTCGTGGATGCGCGGCCCGCACGTGTACGCGGCACTGCCGTCGCCGTACAGGCCGGACGTCACGGGACCGTCGGGCAACGACGTGTCCTTGGAGACCAGGTTGATGACGTCCATGCGGAACCCGTCGACCCCCCGGTCGAGCCACCAGCGCATCATGGCGTGCACCGCGTGGCGCACCTCGGGGTTCTCCCAGTTGAGGTCCGGCTGCTTGCGGCTGAACAGGTGCAGGTAGTACTCGCCGCTCGACGGGTCGAGCTCCCACACCGAGCCCGAGAAGAACGACTCCCAGTTCGTCGGCTCGGCGCCCGGCTCCCCTGCCGTCATCCCCGCACGCGCCGGCCGCCACCAGTACCAGTCCCGCTTCGGGTTGTCCGTCGACGACCGCGACTCGACGAACCACGGGTGCTCGTCCGACGTGTGGTTGACGACGAGATCCATCACCAGGCGCATGCCGCGCGCATGCAGGGCCGCGATGAGCGCATCGAGGTCCGCGAGCGTCCCGAACACCGGGTCGATGTCCTGGTAGTCGCTGATGTCGTAGCCGTTGTCGTCCTGCGGGGAGCGGTACACGGGCGACAGCCACAGCACGTCGACGCCGAGCTCGGCGAGGTGGTCGAGCCGGTCGAGGATGCCGCGCAGGTCCCCGATGCCGTCGCCGTTCGAGTCCTGGAACGAGCGGGGGTACACCTGGTAGACGACAGCGCGGGTCCACCAGGGCGCGTCGTCGGGCGTGAACGTCACCGGACCACCTCGCGGCGGTCGACGACCTGGTCGAGTGCCGGGAGCCCGTCGATGCTGGTGGCGTTGCGCGCGGCGCGGTAGTCCGCGAGCTCCTCGTCGGTCTTGCGGCTCGACCACTGCGTCAGGAGGTCGCGGTCGCCGACGTGCTCGAGGAGCGGCACCTGGAACCCGCACGAGTCGGAGACCCTCTGGACGTCGACCACGATGACCGCCCGAGCACCCCGATCGGCCGGGAAGCGCGCGGCGAGCGCTGCGAACTCCGCCTGCTCGGGGAGCACGACCCGCCCCACCCCGTGCAGGCGCACGATGTTCGCCGGGCCCGTGAAGGCGCACAGCATGAGGACGATGCGGCCGTTCTCCCGCAGGTGCGCGATGGTCTCGCTCCCCGACCCTGTGACGTCGAGGTACGCGACCGAGTGCGGGTCGAGCACGACGAGCGTGCCCGCACCGCCCTTCGGCGAGATGTTGACGTGCCCGTCGGACGCGAGCGGGGAGGTCCCGACGAAGAAGACCGGCTGGGCCTCGATGAACGCCGACAGGCGTGCGCCGATCTCCGGGTGGACCTTGCTCATCGTTCTCCTCCGCCTGGCTGCGATCCGCCGCGCGGATCCGGGTTGCTCGTCCGCGCCGGGTCGGCGCCTCAGATCAGCACGGCACCCTTGGACGCCGACTGGACGAGCTTGACGTACTTGGCGAGCACGCCTCGGGTGTAGACGGGCGGCAACGGCTCCCAGCCGATCTTGCGGGCCTCGACCTCGGCGTCGTCCACCAGCAGGTCGAGCCGGGCGTTCGCGACGTCGAGCCGGATGCGGTCGCCGTCGTTGATGAAGGCGATCGGGCCGGCGTCGACGGCCTCGGGGGCGATGTGACCCACGCACAGACCGGTCGTGCCGCCGGAGAACCGGCCGTCGGTCAGCAGGAGCACGCCCTTGCCCAGCCCGGCACCCTTGATCGCCCCGGTGATGGCCAGCATCTCGCGCATCCCCGGCCCGCCCTTGGGCCCCTCGTAGCGGATGACGACGACGTCGCCGGCGACGATCGTGCCGTCCTCGAGAGCGTCCATCGCGGCGCGCTCACGCGTGAACACCCGCGCGGTGCCCTCGAAGACCTCCGAGTCGAAACCGGCCGACTTCACGACCGCGCCGTCAGGGGCGAGCGAGCCGTGCAGGATCGTGATCCCACCCGTGCGGTGGATCGGGTTGTCGAGCGCCCGCAGGATCTTGCCGTCCGGGTCGGGCGGTGCGATGTCCGCGAGGTTCTCCGCGACGGTCTTGCCCGTGACGGTCAGGCAGTCACCGTTGATGAGCCCAGCGTCCAGCAGCGCCTTCATGACGACCGGCACCCCGCCGACCCGGTCGACGTCGGCCATGACGTACCGGCCGAACGGCTTGAGGTCGCCCAGGTGGGGCACCTTGGCGGCCACGCGCGTGAAGTCGTCGAGCGTCAGGTCGACCTCGGCCTCGTGCGCGATCGCCAGCAGGTGCAGCACCGCGTTCGTGGAGCCGCCGAAGGCCATCACCACGGCGATGGCGTTCTCGAACGCGGGCTTGGTCATGATCTGCCGCGCGGTGATGCCCCGGCGCAGCAGCTCGACGACCGCCTCGCCCGAACGGTGCGCGAACGCATCGCGACGGCGGTCGGCCGACGGCGGCGCAGCGGACCCCGGCAGCGACATGCCGATGGCCTCGGCGACCGACGCCATCGTGTTGGCGGTGTACATGCCGCCGCACGCACCCTCGCCGGGGCAGATCGCGCGCTCGAGACGGTCCAGGTCGCCGCGGCTCATGAGCCCCCTGGCGCACGCACCCACCGCCTCGAAGGCGTCGATGAGCGTGACGTCCTTCTCGGTGCCGTCCTCGTACTTGACCCAGCCCGGCATGATCGTTCCCGCGTACAGGAACACGCTCGCGAGGTCGAGCCGCGCGGCCGCCATGAGCATGCCCGGCAGGGACTTGTCGCAGCCCGCGAGCAGCACCGACCCGTCGAGGCGCTCCGCCTGCATGACCGTCTCGACGCTGTCCGCGATGATGTCGCGGCTCACGAGCGAGAAGTGCATGCCCTCGTGACCCATGGAGATGCCGTCGGACACCGAGATGGTGCCGAACTCGAGCGGGTAGCCGCCGGCTGCATGGACGCCCTCCTTGGCCGCCTGGGCGAGCCGCTGGAGCGACAGGTTGCAGGGAGTGATCTCGTTCCACGAGCTCGCCACGCCGATCTGCGGCTTGGCGAAGTCCTCGTCGCCGAGGCCGACGGCCCGGAGCATCCCGCGCGACGCGGTGGCCTCGATGCCGTCGGTCACGGTGCGAGAGCGGGGCTTGATGTCGATGCCGGGCGCTGCGGCGGTCTCGGCGGCGGACCCGAAGGGAGAGTCGGAGGTCACGGTCATGCTGGCGAGTCTAGGTCGGCCCTCAACCCCTGCGCCCGGCGGGGCGCGAAGCATCTGGCCCGGTGTCGCGGTCAGTCGCGCGCCTGCCACGTGCAGAGGCACACCTCGTTGCCCTCGGCGTCCGCAAGAACCCAGAACGCGGGCGCTCGACGGTCGCTGACGAGGTGGCCCCCCGCGGCGATCGCCGCTGCGACCCGCTGCTCGGCGATGTCGTGCGGGACCGTGAGGTCGAGGTGGATGCGGTTGCGCTGGGGCCGCGGGAGGTCCATCTGCTGGAACCACACGGACGGCCCGAGGCCCGCGGGGTCGACGAGCGCCGGTGCGGGGTCGTCCTGGTCCGGCATCTCCTCGGCCACGTACCCGAGGACCGCCTGCCAGAACGGGTAGACGCCGGGGATGTCGAGCGCATCGATCGCGATCTCGAGGGTCGCGAGGGCCACGACCTCCGACGCGATCCCCAGCTCGTCGGCGATCGCCGTGATTGCCGCCGCGAGCGCGACGTCCTTGCCCGTGAGCCCGCCGGCGTCGTGGGTGGTGACCGACACGTGGACGGCCGGGTAGCTCAGGCGGATGTCCGGGTGGTGCCCGGCGGCCTCGGCGGCGGCACCGATCCGCGTCGTCAGCTCGAGCCCGCGCTCGAACGAGCCCGTGCGGAACGACGCGTGCAGCCGGTTCAGCAGGACGCGCCAGTGCCTGGCGTCGACCTGGGCGGTGGCCTGCGAGGAAGTCAGCGTGGTCGTCATGAGTCTCAGCGTCGCACCCGCCGCCGACATCCGCGCGACCGGGTCGGACAGCTGTTGCGGTTGACGTAACGTCAACTTATAGCGTCTGATCGCGACGGCGGACCGCCCGCCGTCGGAGGTGGAGGTGGGCGCCGTGACCGACGAGTCCTGGACCATCGGAGACGTCGCGCGGCTCTCTGGCGTCACGTCACGCACGTTGCGGCACTACGACAGCATCGGGCTCCTGACACCCGTCGGGACCGCCCCCGGCGGGCGCCGGCTCTACGGCCGCGACGAGCTCGTGCGGCTCCAGCAGATCCTCGTCCTGCGCGAGCTGGGCGTCGACCTGCCGTCGATCGGACGCGTCGTGCGTTCCGGCGACGACCCGAGCACGCAGATCCAGGTGCTGCGGCAGCACCACGACCGACTCCTCGCGGAGCGTGACCGGTACGACCGGCTCGCCGCGACGGTCGCCACCACCATGCAGTCTCTGGACGGAGGACAGACCATGGCAGCGAAGGACCTGTACGCAGGCTTCGACAACAGCGAGTACGAGGTGGAGGCGCGCGAGCGCTGGGGCACCGAGGCGGTCGACCGAGGCGCATCGGCATGGGCCCGGCTCGGCGAGGAAGGGCAGGCCGAGCACCATGCCGAGGCGGTGGCGATCGGCGAGGGGCTCGCGGCCTGCCTGGCCGACGGGCTCGCTGTCGACACGCCGCGGGTCCAGTCGCTCGTCGAGCGGCACCACGCCCAGATCGCGCTGTTCTGGACCCCCGACCGTGCGTCGTACACGGGACTCGGCCAGATGTACGTCGACGACCCGCGCTTCACCGCGACGTACGACGCGTTCGCCCCCGGGCTCGCTCCGTACCTGCGCGACGCGATGGCCCTCTTCGCCGAGGCCCACCTCGCCTGACCCCCACCGCGGCCACCGCGGACCGGTCCGCGGGACCAACGGCCCACACATCAGCGACCGTCCCGAGGAACGCTTGTGGTACCTGGTCGCGCCGATCCGCAACCTGGTACCCCCACCGGGGCGTTCTTCGACCGCTCGACACGGTTGGGGGGCGCCCCGGCCCCATGTCCGCACCCGTGCGGAGCCGGTGCCTACCCGAGCTGGGCTGCGCGGAACTCGTCCTCGAGCAGGCCCATCGCGATCACGTCGCACCACCGCTCACCGTCGCGGGCCGCATCGCGCAGCCGTCCCTCGACCTGGAAGCCGATGTTCTCGTAGATCGCGCGGGCGCGCGTGTTGATGCTCAGCACGTCGAGGCCGACCCGGTGCAACCCGAACCCGTCGAACGCCAGGCCGAGCACCAGCTGGATCGCCTCAGTGCCGTACCCGCGACCGCGGTACGCGGGCCGCATGACCAGGCGCATGTTCGCGCTGCTCACCACGTCGTCGATGTCGTTGAGCACGATCTCACCGAGGTACTCGTCCGAGCCGTTCGCCGTCACGGCCAGGTCGACGCGACCGTCTCGCTCCGAGACCCCCGCGCACCACGCGTCGATCTCCGCTCGGGTGAAGGCAGCCGTCGTCCCGGTGAGGCGGTTGCTCTGCGGGTCCTGGACCATCTCCCACATCGCGTCGGCGTCGCTCGCCCGCACCGGTCGCAGACGGATCATCTCGCCCTCGAGCGTCGGCTTCTCCATCGATCAGCCCTTCTGGTCGTTGCCACCCGGGCTTGAGCCTAGGGACCGCCTATGACCATCATGTAACGGATCGCACCTCGTGCACGGCGCCGTGACCGCACACCGACTCCTCATGCCGTGGTGACACGCTCCAGCACGAGCTCCCGGACACGTCCGGCGTCGGCCTGCCCACGGGTCGTCTTCATGACGGCACCGATGATCGAGCCGACCGGTCCGAGGTTGCCCGACCGGATCTTCTCGGCGATGTCGGGCTGCGCAGCGAGCGCAGCATCGATCGCGGCGAGCAGCGGGGCGTCGTCGGACACGACCTCGAGCCCCCGCGCGACGAGGACCTGCTCGGGGCCGCCCTCGCCCGCGAGCACACCCTCGAGGACCTGGCGGGCGAGCTTGTCGTTGATGCGACCGGCGTCGACGAGCGACTGCAGCTCGCCCACCTGGGTCGGGGTGATCGGCAGGTCGGCGAGCTCGACGTCCAGCTGCTTGGCTGTCCGGGCCAGCTCACCCATCCACCACTTGCGTGCCGCGGCCGGGCTCGAGCCTGCCTCGATGGTCGACGCGATGATGTCGATCGCGGACGCGTTGATGACGTCGCGCATCTCGGCGTCGGCGAAGCCCCAGTCGCCCTGCAGCCGGCGCCGGCGTGCCGCGGGCATCTCCGGCAACGCGGCGCGGATCTGCTCGACCCACGCGCGGTCCGGTGAGACCGGCGCGAGGTCCGGCTCAGGGAAGTAGCGGTAGTCGTCCGAGTCCGACTTGATCCGGCCGGCCGTCGTGATCCCGGTGTCCTCGTGCCAGTGCCGGGTCTCCTGGGTGATCGAGCCGCCCGCGTCGAGGATCGCGGCCTGCCGCGAGATCTCGTACCGCACCGCACGCTCGACCGAACGGAACGAGTTGACGTTCTTCGTCTCGGTGCGCGTGCCGAGCGGCGAGTCGGGCGTCGCGCGCAGCGAGAGGTTGACGTCCGCCCGCACGTTGCCGCGCTCCATGCGCGCCTCGGACACGTCGAGCGCACGGAAGATGTCCCGCAGCGTCTGCACGTAGGCGCGCGCGACCTCCGGCGTCCGCTCGCCCGCACCGGTGATGGGCCGCGTCACGACCTCGACGAGCGGGATGCCCGCGCGGTTGTAGTCGATCAGCGAGTACTCGGCGCCCTGGATGCGCCCGGTGGACCCGCCGACGTGGGTGTTCTTGCCGGCGTCCTCCTCCATGTGCGCGCGCTCGATCTCGACACGGAACACCGCGCCGTCGTCGAGCTCGACGTCGAGCCACCCGTCGAAGGCGATCGGCTCGTCGAACTGCGACGTCTGGAAGTTCTTCGGGACGTCCGGGTAGAAGTAGTTCTTCCGCGCGAACCGGCAGGTCTCCGCGATCGAGCAGTTGAGCGCGAGCCCGATGCGGATCGCGTACTCGACGGCCGTGCCGTTGACGACCGGGAGCGCACCCGGCAGGCCCAGCGACACCGGCGAGACCGCGGTGTTGGGCTCGTCGCCGAACACCGCGATCGACGGGCAGAACATCTTGGTGCGCGTGCCCAGCTCGACGTGGACCTCGATGCCGAAGACCGGGTCGTAGCGCGCCACCGCCTCGTCGTAGTCGACCAGGTCGACCTCGCGCATGCCGTTCGTCGTCGTCACCGTGCCACCTCCAGCTCGGGGGCCTTCGCGAGGATGGGGCCGCCCCACTGCGCCTCGAGCAGCGCCTCGAGCGCCGCACCCACCCGGTACAGCCGGTCGTCGGCCTTCGCCGGCGCGAGGACCTGGAACCCGACCGGGAGGCCGTCGTCGGACAGGCCGTTCGGCACGGACAGGCCCGGGATCCCCGCGAGGTTCGCGGGGATCGTCGCCACGTCGTTCAGGTACATCGCGAGCGGGTCGTCGAGCTTCTCGCCGAGCTTGAACGCCGTGGTCGGCGCCGTCGGCGAGACGAGCACGTCCGCCTGGGCGAACGCGGCCGCGAAGTCACGCTGGATCAGTGTGCGCACCTTCTGCGCGCTGCCGTAGTACGCGTCGTAGTACCCGGCCGACAAGGCGTAGGTACCGAGGATGATCCGGCGCTTGACCTCGTCACCGAAGCCCGCCCCCCGCGTCGCACTCATGACGCGCTCGGCCGTGACGTTGCCCTCGGACGGCTCGACGCGCAGGCCGAACCGCATGCCGTCGAACTTCGCGAGGTTGCTCGACGCCTCGCTCGGCAGGATCAGGTAGTAGGCGCCCAGGGCGTACCTGAAGTGCGGGCACGACACCTCGACGATCTCGGCGCCGGCGCCCCGCAGCACCTCGAGGGACTCGGTGAACCGCGCGCTCACGCCCGCCTGGTAGCCCTCCCCTGTCAGCTCGGAGATGACGCCCACCCGCACGCCCGTCAGGTCACCTGACCGGCCCTGGCGCGCGGCGGCGACCAGCCCTGGCAACGGCTCGTCGATCGACGTCGAGTCGCGCGGGTCATGACCGCCGATGAGCTCGTGCAGCATCGCCGAGTCGAGGACCGTCCGGGTCACCGGACCTGCCTGGTCCAGGCTCGACGCGAGCGCGATCAGGCCGTACCGCGACACGCTGCCGTACGTCGGCTTGACCCCGACCGTGCCCGTCACGGCCGCGGGCTGACGGATCGACCCACCGGTGTCCGTGCCGATCGCGAGCGGCGCCTCGTAGGCGGCGACCGCCGCGGCAGACCCGCCACCGGAACCACCGGGGATCCGGTCGAGGTCCCACGGGTTGTGCGTGTTGCCGTAGGCGGAGTGCTCGGTGCTCGACCCCATGGCGAACTCGTCCATGTTGGTCTTGCCGAGGATCGGCAGACCCGCCGCCCGGATGCGCGTGGTGATCGTCGCGTCGTACGGCGGGATCCAGCCCTCGAGGATCTTCGAGCCTGCCGTGGTCGGCATGCCCTTCGTGACGACGATGTCCTTGACCGCGATGGGCACACCCGCGAGCGCGTGCAGCTGCTCGCCGGCGGCGCGTCGGGAGTCGATGTCGCGTGCCGTCGCGAGCGCCTCGGCGCCGTTGACGTACAGGAACGAGTGCAGTGCCGGCTCGACGGCGGCGATGCGGTCGAGGTGGGCCTGGGTGGCCTCGACGCTCGACACCTCGCGCGAGGTCAGCCGCGCCGCGAGATCAGCGGCGGTCAGCCGCGTGAGGTCGGTCATCAGTCCTCCTCCAGGATCTGCGGGACGAGGAACTTGCCCTCCATCGCCGCGGGGGCGCCGGCGAGCACGTCGGCCACGGGCAACGACGGCTCGGGGACGTCCGCACGGAACACGTTCGACAGCGGGAGCGGGTGGCTGGTGGCGGGCACGTCGGCCGTCGCGACCTGGCTGACGCTCGCCACGGCGTCGACGATCACGCGGAGCTCGCCCGCGAGTCGATCGAGCTCCGCAGGCGTCAGGTCGATCCGGGCCAGGGCTGCCACGCGCGCGACCTCGTCGCGAGAGAGGGTGGACATGCCCGAAGTCTAGGCCGTGAGGCGAGGGACTTCGGGCCCGCCGACCCGCGGGCCACGCCTGGCCGACCGGGTCCGAGGGGCGGGACGGTGGGCGGGTGCTAGTCCCGGCGGTCGACGGCCGCACCCACGAGCGCCAGCAGTGCGTCCGCGTACGCGTCCGCGGCAGACGACGCCGTGAACACCTGCGGGGGCCGCCCCGCCAGCTCGATGACCACCTCGTAGCCGTCCGACGTGCGGGCGAGACGACGGAACGTCCCACCGAGCAGCTCACGCAGCTGGTCCTCACCCGGGAGCCAGAGGGCGTCGTCCTGGGCGACGGAGTCGAGCGCCCACTCGGTCGTGCCGTTGAACCCGAGGACGGTCCCGGTCGAGAACTTGTGCGGCTCGATCATCATGTCGCTGATCGTGTAGATCTCGTCGTCCAGCCCGGCGCGCCGGATGACGAAGCGGTCTCCCGAGCGCGGGTGCCAGCGCAGGCCGGCGACCCGGAGCCGGTCGGCGCGGTCGGCGGAGATCATGGGCCCAGTATCGAACGGAACACGCGAGCCGGCATCCGACGACACGGGTCACCGAGGTGCCAGGTCCGCCCGTCACAACGCGTCGCTCGAGCGGCGTGACTCCAGGTCGGCCCAGCATCAGCCCGGCGCCTCCATGTAGTGGTAGGCGTCGGCCGGCACGAAGCCGAGACGCTCGTAGACCGTGATCGCCGCTGCGTTGGCGTGCTCGACCTGGAGAAACGCGCGTCGGGCTCCGCGCCGGTGGGCCTCCCGGGCGGCGGCCGCCGTCAGCGCGCTCGCCAGCCCACGTCGGCGCGCCGCCGGGGCCACAGCGAGACAGGCCAGTGCGACCCAGTCGTTCGCGAATGCTGCCCGGATGACCCCGAGGGTCGCTGGGCCACGCGGCACGAGGTCGGCGCCCTCAGCCGAACCCGTGGACTCGCTCCGCTCGAAGGCCGTGAGGTAGGCCGCGGGGCTTCCGGTGAGGATGTCGAGAGCGAGCACGCGGTCGACCGGCGCCGACGCCGCCTTCACTCCGAGCCAACCGGTCAGCCACGCGTCGTCCGGCCCCTCGGCGGTCACGATCGAGAACGCACCGGCGGGGTCCGCGAGCGCCTGCGCACCGGAGGCGGCCAGCCCCTCGAGGTCCTCGTGCACCATGACCAGCGTCTGCGCCGCGCTGCGGTAGCCACGGGCTTCCAGCCTGCTCGCGAGGTCGGGGGGCTGCGACTCGCGTCCCACCCGGAAGACGGGGGCGTGACCGGCGTCGGCGTACAGCCGCTCCACGCGGTTGATCGCGTCGTCGACACCGGCCGGCGAACCCGCCGTCATCACGCTGTTGGCCCGACGGGTGAACCCGCCGGAGATCCCCGCCCGCCAGCCCTCGATGCCGTGCACCCGCACCGGCCGCCACGTCGCCGCCTCGACCTCGACACCCGGCGCCTCCGGTGCGTCCCACGTGAGGACCCGCAGGTTCACCCCCTCGTGGTGCCAGTCGCGCTCGGGTGCCCGGCGGAAGCCGAGCCGCTCGTACAGACGGTGGGCCACGACCATCGCGTCGAGCGTCGACAGCACCACGGACCGGGTCCCGGAGGCCACCGACTCCCGCAGGCACGCACGGACGAGCGCCTCGGCCACGCCCTGGCGGCGCGCCTCGGGCGCGACGGCGAGCATGCGGATCTCGACCTCCCCGGGCTCAGCCACCTCCGCGTACGACGAGCTCTGGGGGGCGAGCGTCACCGTTCCCACGACGACCGGCTCGACCCCGTCCACGTGCAGCACCGCGACGACGAGGATCGCCTCGGCGGCCCGATGGGCGGAGTCGAGGAGCTCGTCGCGGTACTCGTCGCCGTCATCGATGAGCCGGTCCGCGTGGTAGGCCTCGGCGGTGAGGGCGCCCGCCGCCGTGATCTCGGCGTCGGACCCTGCGACCCGCACCTCGAGGTCACTCATCGTCGGGCTCTGTGGGAGCGGGCGCCCGGACCTCGTCCGGCACCGGCTCAGTCGCCGTGTCTGCCACCGCCGCGGGCCCCCCGCCCAGCAGCGCGACGAACTCCGGCTCGGAAAGGATCCGCAGGCCCAGCTCCCGGGCCTTGGCCTCCTTCGACCCGGCGTTCTCCCCCACGACGACGTAGTCCGTCTTCTTCGACACGCTCCCGGCCGACTTGCCGCCGTGCGCGAGGATCGCCTCCTTCGCCTCGTCGCGGCTGAAGCCCTCGAGACTGCCCGTCACGACGACCGTGAGGCCGTCGAGCGTGCGCGGGGTCGACTCATCGCGCACGTCGGCCATCCGCACGCCGGCCGCGGCCCACTTCCGCACGATCTCCGCATGCCATCGCTCGTCCTCGTCCGGCTGGTCGAACCACGCGCGCACCGCGGCGGCGATGGTCGGGCCGACCCCCTCGACCGCGGCCAGCTCGACCTCGCTCGCCCCGGCGATCGCCTCGAGGGTGCCGAACTCCGTCGCGAGCGCACGGGCCGCCGTCGGGCCGACGTGGCGGATCGAGAGCGCGACCAGAACGCGCCACAGCGGAGTGTCCTTGGCCTTCTCGAGGTTCGCCAGCAGGCTCTCCCCCACCGCGTTGAGGTCCCCCGCCTCGCGGCTGCGCCCCTTCACCTTCGACCTCGCCGACAGGACGAACTGCGGGACCCGTCGCAGCGCGTCGGCGTCGAGCGCGAAGAGGTCGCCCTCGTCGGTCAGGACACCCGCGTCGAGCAGGCTCGCGGCGGCCTCCCACCCGAGCGCCTCGATGTCGAACGCACCGCGCGACGCGACGTGGAAGACGCGCTCACGCAGCTGCGACGGGCACGATCGCGTGTTGGGGCAGCGGATGTCGACGTCGCCCTCCTTGGCGGGCGCGAGCAGCGTGCCGCACGACGGGCAGTGCGTCGGCATGACGAACGCGCGCTCGGTGCCGTCGCGTAGCTCGACGACCGGGCCCACGATCTCGGGGATCACGTCACCCGCCTTGCGCAGCACGACCGTGTCACCGATGAGGACGCCCTTGCGGCGCACCTCGCTCGCGTTGTGCAGCGTGGCCATCTCGACGGTGGACCCCGACACCAGGACCGGCTCCATGACGCCGTACGGCGTCACCCGACCCGTCCGGCCGACGTTCACACGGATGTCCAGGAGCCGGGTGTTGACCTCCTCCGGCGGGTACTTGTACGCGATCGCCCAGCGCGGAGCCCGGCTCGTCGCACCCAGCCGGCGCTGCAGCGCGATCTCGTCGACCTTGACGACGATCCCGTCGATCTCGTGCTCGACGTCGTGGCGGTGCACGCCGTAGTAGTCGATCATCTGCTGGACCTCGGTGAGGTCGGGGGCGATGCGGGTGTGCGTCGAGACCGGGACGCCCCACCCCGCGAGCAGGTCGTAGACCTGGGACTGCCGCTCGGTCCCGTCGCCCCGGTGGCCGTCGCCCCACTGCAGCGCGCCGACGCCGTGCGCGTACATCCGAAGCGGGCGCGACGCGGTCACACGGGGGTCCTTCTGCCGCAGCGACCCCGCGGCGGCGTTGCGCGGGTTGGCGAACGGCGCCTTGCCCGCCTCGACCTGCGCGGCATTGAGCTCGGTGAACGCCACGACGGGCAGGAACACCTCGCCCCGGACCTCGATCACCTCGGGGTGCGTCGCCGGGTCGCCGCCGAGCACGTCCGGGATCGTCGCGATGGTGCGGACGTTGAGCGTGACGTCCTCGCCCGTGCGGCCGTCGCCGCGGGTCGCGGCGCGCACGAGTCGGCCCTTCTCGTACAGCAGGGCGATCGCGAGACCGTCGATCTTGAGCTCGCACAGATAGTGCAGGCCGCCGTCGGGCACCGTCTCGAGGTCGCGGTGGAGGCGATCCGCCCACGCAGCGACGTCCTCGGCCGAGAAGGCGTTGTCGAGCGAGAGCATGCGCTCGACGTGGTCCACGGCCCGGAACTCGGTCGAGAACGTGCCGCCGACGAGCTGGGTCGGCGAGTCGGGCGTGCGCAGCTCGTGGTGCGCGGTCTCGAGCGCCTGCAGCCGGCGCATCGTCTCGTCGTACTCGGCGTCGCTCGCGGTGGGGGCGTCCCGTACGTAGTACGCGAACTGCAGGTCCCGGACGCGCTCGGCCAGCCGCGCCCACAGGTGCCGCGCCGCCGTCTCGTCGAGATCGGCGTCCGACCGGTCAGGATCGGAGGGCGACTCGGCGGCGGCGGTCTCGGCGGTGGTGTCGGCGGGGCTCACCCCGACATCATCGCGTGTCCCTCCGACACCTGCGCGCGAGCGGCGCCGAGGTCCCGCGCGGACCTCGGCGGCGCGAGTCAGTGTCCGACTTCCCTATAGTCGCTCCATGACAATCGAGATGGAGTTCGGGGCAAACGCGGACAACCCCGTCGGCTTCGCCACGTGGGCGTTCCTCCGCGAGCTGAAGTTCGGCCAGGGAGTCGACCTCGAGACCTCGTCCGTGAACGACCAGTACCTGGCACTTGCGCGCACCGTGCGGCAGTTCCTCACGGGACGGTGGCTCGAGACCCGCGAGCGCCAGCGCGCCGCCCAGGCGAAGTCGGTCGTCTACCTCTCGCTCGAGTACCTGCTCGGTCGCCAGCTCGAGAACGCC
This sequence comes from Cellulomonas sp., assembly GCA_036384595.1. Classification (GTDB taxonomy): domain Bacteria; phylum Actinomycetota; class Actinomycetes; order Actinomycetales; family Cellulomonadaceae; genus Cellulomonas_A. The sequence continues at coordinate 17,715 of DASVMA010000268.1, forward strand.
CTGCTGGCCGCTGACCTCGAGGAGGTCGCGGAGAAGGCTCTGAGCGACCTCGGCATCGACCTCGCGACCCTCCGCGACGCCGAGGTCGAGCCCGGCCTCGGCAACGGCGGCCTCGGGCGGCTCGCCGCCTGCTTCATCGACTCCCTCGCCACGCTCGGTGTGCCCTCGACCGCCTACGGCATCCGCTACGAGTTCGGCATCTTCCGCCAGACGTTCGTCGACGGCCGCCAGGTCGAGCAGCCCGACTCGTGGCTCGAGATGGGCTCGCCCTGGGAGTTCCCGCACCCCGAGTCCGCCGTCACGGTGGACTTCGGCGGATCGGTCGAGGACCACCTGGACGACGACGGCGTGACGCGCCGCCGCTGGGTCCCGGGTCACAGCGTCCTGGCGATCCCGTACAACTACATGGTCCCCGGGTACAAGAACGGCAACGTCAACACGCTGCGGCTCTGGAGCGCGCGGGCGACCCGCGCGTTCGACCTGCAGATCTTCAACTCGGGCGACTACGCCCGCGCGGTCCTCGAGCAGACCACCGCGGAGACCATCTCGAAGGTGCTCTACCCCGAGGACTCGACACCGCAGGGCAAGGAGCTCCGGCTCCAGCAGCAGTACTTCTTCGTCGCCGCGTCGCTGCGCAACTTCCTCGACGAGGTCCTGCCTGAGGGCTTCGACCTGCACGACCTGCCGGAGCGGGTCACGTTCCAGCTCAACGACACCCACCCGGTCATCGCCATCCCCGAGCTGATGCGCGTCCTCGTCGACGAGCGCCGCTACGACTGGGACGACGCGTGGGCGATCGCGCAGCGCTGCTTCGCCTACACGTGCCACACCTTGCTGCCCGAGGCGCTCGAGGTGTGGCCCGTCGAGCTCATCGGCCGGCTGCTGCCGCGCCATCTCGAGATCATCTACCGCATCAACGACGAGTTCCTCGCCCGCGTCCGCGCCGCGCACCCGAGCGACGAGCTGCGCGCACGGCGCATGTCGATCGTCCAGGAGCACCCGGAGCGCGCAGTCCGGATGGCGTTCCTCGCCACGGTCGGCAGTCTCAAGGTGAACGGCGTCGCAGCCCTGCACAGCCAGCTCCTGCGTGACAAGGTGCTCGCCGACTTCTCCGAGCTCATGCCGGAGAAGTTCACCAACGTCACCAACGGCGTCACGCCGCGTCGCTTCGTCCGGATGTCGAACCCCGGCCTGTCGGGCCTCCTGACCGAGGCGGTCGGCGACGGCTGGGTCACCGACCTCGACAAGCTCAAGGGCCTCGAGCCCCTCGCCGACGACGCCGAGTTCCGGCGCCGCTTCCGCGAGGTCAAGACCGCGAACAAGGCGCGGCTCGTCGACCTGCTCCAGGTGCGCGACGGCATCGAGATCTCGACGGACGCGATGCTCGACGTCATGGTCAAGCGGCTGCACGAGTACAAGCGGCAGATGCTCAAGGTGCTGCACATCGTCACGCTCTACGACCAGGTGAAGTCGGGCCAGGTCGCGATCGCCGACGTCACGCCCCGCGTCTTCGTCTTCGGCGCCAAGGCGGCACCCGGCTACCGGATGGCCAAGGAGATCATCGCGCTCATCAACGCGGTCGGCCGGACGATCAACTCCGACCCCGCGCTCGAGGGACGCCTGCAGGTCGCGTTCCCGGCCAACTACAACGTCACGCTCGCCGAGACGCTCATCCCCGCGGCCGACCTGTCCGAGCAGATCTCGCTCGCCGGCAAGGAGGCCTCCGGGACCGGGAACATGAAGTTCGCGCTCAACGGTGCACTGACCGTCGGCACGCTCGACGGCGCGAACGTCGAGATCCGCGAGCTGGTGGGCGACGACAACTTCTTCCTGTTCGGGCTCACGGAGCCCGAGGTCGCCGACCTCGTGTCGTCCGGCTACCGCCCGTCGTCGTACTACGAGCAGAACACCTCGCTGAGGCGTGCGCTCGACCTCATCGCGTCGGGGGCGTTCTCAGGCGGCAACGCGCGGGAGTTCGAGCCGATCGTCGCGAACCTCCTGGGTGAGGACCGGTTCCTCGTGCTGGCCGACTACCAGGCGTACCTCGACGCGCAGGCGCGGGTCGACACGGCGTACGGGGACCCGGAGGCCTGGACGCGCTCAGCCGTCCTCAACGTCGCACGCAGCGGCTTCTTCTCGTCGGACCGCAGCATCCGCGACTACCTGGACCGCATCTGGCACGCCAGCCCGGTCGCCGCGCGCGACTGAGCCGTCCGGTCGCCTAGCGTCGACGGCCCAGGACCCCGACGACCACGACGGCCGCTCCGCCGAGCACGGCCGCGGTGAGGCCGGCCGCCACGACGGCCGGAGGAGAGCTCGCCACGACGACCTCGCGCGGGGCGCCGTCGACGGTCCAGGTGCACAAGGACTGCGGCGGGAAGGCCGTGTAGCGGACGGCCGCGTCGTGGGTCCCCG
>DASVMA010000269.1:0-4199 GCA_036384595.1 Cellulomonas sp.
CTCGGCGACGCGCGCGGCTCGGGCCGCCCGAGGGACCCCCGCGACCTCGAGCGGGTACGCGACGTTGGCCGCGACCGTCCGGGAGTCGAGCAGGTTGACGTGCTGGAACACCAGCCCGATGCGGCGCCGGGCGGCTCGTAGCCGCCCCTCCGGGAGCGCCGTCAGCTCCTCGCCGTCGACCACGACGCTGCCCGACGTCGGGCGCTCGAGCACCGTGAGGCACCGGATGAGCGTCGACTTCCCGGCCCCCGAGCGGCCCACGATGCCGTGGATCTCCCCCGGCTGCACGCTCACGTCAATGCCGTCGAGCGCCACGACGTCACGGCCCGCGCCGGGGTAGACCTTGCGCAGGCCGATGACCTGGATGCGGGGTGCGGTGCTCACGGGGCTCCTTGCGGATGGCAGCAGACGACAGTGCGACGCGTCGGTTCGCGACGGCGCGGGACGGCCCAGGGCCGGACGATCAGGGGGACGGGAACACGGCTCCGTCAGGCGCCCAGAGGCGCTGTGCGCTCAGCTCAACAGCAGGAGCGGACGGCCGCGCACGACATTCGGCGCGCGACGAGGTCGCACGACGAACCACGGGTGCACAGGCCGGACATGGCTGAATTTGACCACACCATGAGACGGGAGGGCCGAAAGTGTCCACGGAGCGGGACAACCGTGCACGCACGGCAAGATCCGCGCACCCGTCCTACGGTGGATCCATGCGCATCGTGGTGGCAGGCGGGCACGGTCAGGTCGCTCGACGACTGGCCCGGGCGCTCGTCGCACGAGGAGACACACCCGTCGGGCTCGTCCGCAACCCCGACCACGTCCCCGACGTGCAGTCCGACGGGTCGGGCGCGATCGTGCTCGACCTCGAGACCGCGACCGTGCACGAGGTCGCGGGCGCTCTGTCCGGGGCCGACGCGGTCGTGTTCGCCGCAGGCGCGGGACCGGGCAGCGGCGCCGAGCGCAAGGACACGGTCGACCGGGGCGGCGCCTCGCTCCTGGCCGACGGTGCGACGCTCGCCGGGGTCCGTCGCTACGTGCTCGTGTCCTCGATGGGTGCGGGCAGCGCGCCCGAGCCCGGCATGGACGCGGTGTTCGCGAGCTACCTGCGCGCCAAGACCGCGAGCGAGGCGGACCTCGTCGGCCGCGACCTCGACTGGACGATCCTGCGCCCCGGCTCCCTGACCGACGACCCGGGCACAGAGCACGTCCGGCTGGACGAGGACGTCCCACCCGGGACGGTCCCGCGGGACGACGTCGCCCGGGTCATCGTCGAGCTGCTGCACGAGCCGCGCAGTGCGGGGCTCGTGCTCGAGCTGGTGTCCGGGGAGGTCCCTCTCGAGGCTGCGGTCGCGGCCGTCCTCGAGCGCGAGACCTGAGTCCCCGGCTCGGTGCCGGAGTCCCCCGGCTCAGCGGGTGAGCACCGTCACGACACCGAGCACGAAGCCCTCGTTCGGCGAACGTGCCGTCAGCACGCTCGATCCCGCCACGGCCGGGGCACGCGGCGGTGCGATCACCGTCTCGAGGAAGCCCTTCGCGTCGACACCCAGCGAGTTGGCGTAGTCCGAGCCGACCGCGGTCGAGTCGAAGGCGTTCGCGGAGTCGCCCGCGGCGTTGCCTGACCCGGTCCACCGCACCGGTACCAGGGCGACGCCGTCGAGCGTGAGCGTGTCGCCCGAGCTGCCTCGATCGCCCTCCCACGCGACGACGCCGACCCGGGCGGTCTGCCCAGGAGTCGTGGCGACGGACAGGCTCGCTGACGACCCGACGTTCACCGTGACCGCGCCGTCGTGCACGACGACCGACCCCGCACCGGCCGAGCTGTCGGCGTAGACCACGACGAGCGCCCACCCGGCGTAGGCACCCACGCCCGAGCCGACGCCGTTGGACGGGTCGGCGAACGTCCAGGAGCCGGCACCGCCCGTGCGCACCTGGGCGGTCACGTCGGCGAACGCCTGGTACTCGTGCGTGCCGGCGGCACCGCCCGAGGGGGTCAGCAGCGCACCGGTCACCGCGGCGAACCCCTGCCCGGGTCCGGCGAGCCGTGCGGTCACGGGCTGCGTCGACGGCGACCCGCCCGAGGCCGCCCAGTACAGACCGGCGAACGCCACCTGGCGCCCGGCAGGCATGTGCAGCTGCGAGCTCGAGGCGACCTTCGCGTCAGCGATGCGCTTCTCGAGGAGCGCCACCATCGTCAGGTCGTTGTTGTTCAGCGTCGGGCCCTTGCCGGTGAGCGCCCCGGTGCACTGCGAGCTCGGCGTGCACGTGAGCAGCGGCGCGCCGATCTCCGTCACGTTCCACGTGCCCGTCAGCCCGACAGTGCTGAACCTCGGCGCGAGCCCGCCGGGCGCGACCACGACGTTCCCGGAGTCCGTCGCGGTCGGTCCGTTCCCGCCCGCCAGCGCGACCGCGACATCGCCCGAGCCGGCGCTCACCGCGCGCACGCCGAGCTGCACCTTCGCGTCCAGTCCCGGGGCGAGCGCACCGAGGTCGCACGTCACGGTGCGTCCGCCCGTGGCGGCGACGCATCCGGACGTCGAGCCGGGGTCGAGCGCCGCCACGACCTGAGCCGGCAGGGTGACGGTCGCGCTCGACGACCCGGCCGCGGCGTTGCCGCTGTTGGCGACCGTGAACGTCAGCGATGCCTGGTCACCCACGGTGAACGCGCCGGAGTGCACGATCGCGGGCGCCGCCACCAGCTCGAGAGCCGAGGCGTGCACGGTCACCGCGACGTCGACGCTCGAGCCGTCGGGGCCGTCGACGGGTACGACTGCCGCCCGAAAGGTGGGCAGCGGCCCCCTCACCGACCCGTCGGACGAGAGGCCGGCCGTGAGCACCGACGCGGCGCCACGCGCGATGGTCGGCGTCGTGCACTCGATCGTCGCGTCCGTGGGCAGCGCCTCACGCGACGTGCCCGCGCCGACGCACGTCCAGCCCGGAGCCGCGACCGCGGGACCGGTCCACCGTGCACCGGCAGGCAGGGTGAGCAGCACGCGGGAGTCCGTCGCGTGGGACTGACCGACGTTCGTCACCGTCACCGGGATGCGCGTCGGGGTGCCCGCGACCAGGTCGATCGCTGCCGACGACGCAGGCACGGTGACACGCAGATCGGCCGGGGTCCGGATGTCGAGGGCGACCCGCACGCCCTGGCTGAGCTGGGGCGCGTCCGGCGACAGGCTGAGGCTGACCTCGGGTGAGGCCGTCTGGATCGCACCGACGAGGGCGTAGAGCTCGAGGTCGAGCGCGTCGGTCGCCCGGCCGCCGAGCTGGGGGCGCGTGCACGTGACGAGCTCACCGCCAGCCGGTTCGGCGGACACGTCGAAGCCGCCCGGCCAGCTCGGGGTGCACGTCCACGACCCGGACGCGCCCGCCACATGGACCCTCGGCGGGAGCTGCAGCGTGACGGTCGGCGTCGCGGCGGCGAGCTGCCCGGCGTTCGACAGCGCGAGGTGCAGCGTGCCGTGGCTCCGAGGTGCCACGTTCGGGACGTTCGCCGCGACCAGGGGGTCGACGGTCGGCGTCGCGACGAGGCGCAGGCGCGCGACCGACGGCTTCATGGTCACGGGAGCCGTGAACGTCCGCGGCTCGATGCCGAGGCCCCGGATCACCACCGAGATGGCGCTCGAGTCCGCCGCGCTCACGTCCTGGTCCTCGCCGACCAGGACCGTGAGCGTCAGCCGCGACGTCGCGCCGCTCGCGAGCAGGGCGAGTCGACAGGTCGCGTGCTGCAGGTCCGCTCCGGGTGTGCACGTCCAGTCGGTCTCCGGCGCGGCCGCCTCGAACCGTCCCGCCAGGACGAAGGACGCCGGGGTCGTCGTGGCTCCCGTGAGGACCGCACCGGCCGGGAGGGTCACGTCGGCGGTGAGGTCGGTGGCGTCTGCGGTGCCGGTGTTCGTCACGGTCAGGCTGACCGACTGGGTACCGGCCTGCGCGGCGAGCGTGAGCGGGGCCGTCACGAGCTGGAACGCGGGTGCTCCCGGGACGACGGGATCCGTGGTGGGCGTCGGGGTCGCGACCGGGGCGTCGGACGTGGCAGGCGCCGGGACGGGATCGATGACCGCGGGCGCTGTCGGAGCGGGCGTCGGCACCGGCACCGGCACGACGGACGGCCCGGTGTCGGCGCCCGTGACGGCGGACGGGGCGGCCGTCGGGGCGGACGTGGCCGCCGAGGTCGGGACGTCGGTCGGGGCGGGAGCAGCGGCGAC
>DASVMA010000270.1:0-4980 GCA_036384595.1 Cellulomonas sp.
CCGCGCACTGGGACGGGAAGTCAGTGACCCGGATCCCGGTGATCGCGTACCCACCGAGCGTCGGGTCGAGCCCGACCTCGTAGCTGACGGAGATCTGGGAGGCGGGGCACGCGGAGGCGGACGACAGCTCGCCGGCCTGTGCCGCGCTCGACGAGGCGAAGGCCCCTGCGGCCGCGACGGCGAGGAAGGCGCTGGCCCACCAACGACGGTTGCTCCGCCGCTTCGAGCTGGTCGCTGTGCTCATCGCGCACCTCCTTCACCGCAAGTCGTTCCCCTACTCACGACCATACGTAGGTGGAAACACCTAGGCCACCAGTGAGCCAGGCCACACGGGATGAAATAAAGCCCCATGGCAGGACACTTGGGCGAAGTCGCCGGAGTGGGCGCGGATTGCGGCGCTGCAGGCCAGGGCGCAGGCATGGTGGGGCCCGCCCGAGCTCAGCGAGCGCGGACATTCGATACGGGACGGTCTCCGTCAAGGGGATGACTTGCCGCCAATGGAGCGAAAGCACCCACTGAGGGACGGGCGCACACCGGGCTCGCAACCGCTCCCGAGCCATCCGCGACGGGGTCGGTCGGCCTGCTGGACGCGGCGGGCACGCTGTCCCTGCCGCAGCTCTCGTACCCCGTGAAGGCCACGACGCACCATCGCGTCGACGCTGTCGTCACGTCGCTGTCGTCCCAGCGCGAGACGAACGTCAGGGGCAGCCGCCGTTGAGCACGTCTCCGTAGCCTGCGGGCGCCTGGTTGACGACGAGGGAGAACTTGCGAACCCGGTTGACCGTCACGTCGCGGAAGTCATTGGTGCCGGATGCCGCCGCGGTGCCTCGAACTCTGAGCAGCCCGGCCGTGCAGGTCCCCTGCGTCGTGACGTCGTTCGGCGGCGTCCCGTTCTTGGTGTCGTTGCCGTTCCACGTGGTGAGGCCGTCAGAGAACGAGTCGAGGACCGAGTTGCCGAGCTGCGCCGGGACGCTGCCGTAGAACGCGTTCCCCAGGTTGAACGTGACCTCCCACCGCACCGGCGTGGTCGAGGTGGTCGTGACGACGACGTCGTAGTAGTCGGCGACACCGGACCCGCCGGCCTTGGTTCCGTGGAAGAGCGTCACTGTGGCGGTGCACGTCGAACCGGGCGAGCCCGTGCTGACCAGCGTGCACCAGATGTACGGCAGCGGAGCGTAGATCCAGGTCCCCGCGACCGGCCAGGTCCCGATGGTCACCGACACCTTGTCGGTTGCGCTCGGGGTATAGGCCGGACTCACCGTGAGCGTCTGCGAACCGCCACCTGTCACGACCGTTGCCGACCCGGTGGCCTTGCTGACGCCGGAGGCGTCGTACACCCTGACGAACAGGGCCCCGGTGCACGCAGCGAGGATGCCCGAGACCTGCACGGAGCTCGAGGTCCCCGAGGTCGACGGGGTCGTGACGTCGACCGCGTCGTCGCAGCGCGCGCTCACCGCGGAGGACGGGTGCTGCCCGCCGGTCAGGACGAGCTGCGCGGCGCTGGCAGGGGAAATGAAGGCCACGGCCAGCGCGAGGATCAGCGCGCAGGCGCCGAGCGCCCGCTTCATCGTGGACCCGTCGCAGGCGAGTGCATCGAGTCGGGAACGGTGTCCGGCACCCAGGACGCCATGGCGGCAGCCTCGTCGCACACGGGCTCGCACTGGGGGACGCTCGGCGAACCCGAGTCGGCGTCGAGGTCGCGGTCGACCGCGTCGGTCGCGTCGCTCGCGTCCGCCGCCGAGCCTGTGGGTGCCGCCTCGTCCTCGTCGTCGTCCCGACGGGGCCAGATGAACAGGCCGATCGCGATCAGGATGAACGAGCCCCAGACGAACGGGCTCGTGAGGCCGCGGGCGACCAGGCCGACCTTGGGCAGGTGGAGCGTGGCGACCCCGAGGACCTCGGAGCCGGCCGGGTTGAACGGGTCGGCGGTCTTGTTGTTGTCGCCCTGCATGACCCAACCGGTCGTCGCGTCGCCGCCCGTGATGCGGTGGATGATGCGCGCGCCGCCCAGCTCCTTGGGCTGGTAGACGATCACGTCGCCCACCGCCGCCGTGGCGCACCGGGCGACGACGAGGTCGCCGGTGTAGTACGTCGGCTCCATCGAGTGGCCCGAGACGATCGTCAGGGTCGTGCAGCCACCGAGGCTCGTCGGCCACAGGAGGAAGGCTGCGACGCCCGCGAGCGAGTAGAGCAGCACCGACGCGACGACGCCAACGAGCCGGCGCGGGGTGGCCGCGCCGGCTCGTTGATGCGTGCGTCGCTCGATGATCCGACCTCAGTCAGTCCGTGAGTCCGGTTCAGCTGTAGATCGTGAGCGCGACGGTCTTGATGGCGTTGTCCTGGCCGGCGGGGATCACGACGGAGAGCGTGGAGGCCGAGATCGTGCCCGTCTGCTCCGTGGTGCCCGTGACGAGGGCGTTGGCGCTGTCGAGCAGGGCCAGCTTGTAGTTCTTGCCGACGCACTTGCCGACCGCGTTGTCGATGCCGGCGAGGTTGACGGCGGCCGACGCGTAGGTGGTGCCCGTGCGGACAGGCGCGGAGAACGTGACCGTGACGGGCGCCGACTGGCAGTCCGCGTTCACGGCGAGCATGCCGGACTGGACCGACGCGGTCCCGGTCAGGTTGAGCTGCGCGGCGGACGCGAGCGACAGGCCAGCGACACCGAGAACGGCGAGCGCGATGGCGATGGACTTGCGACGGTTCGTTGACTTCGACATCCGATTGCTCCTGGAGCTAGTTCAGGTGGGAGTCGGCAACTCACCGAAACCCGTCCAAAGAGCGGTCTCGCTGCTGGACAAATGGAAGACTAGGAATCCCTGAACGGTTGTCCACATCCCGTCTGGGTGCAGCCACCTGTCGCGCCGGAATAGTCCGATTGTTTCACCCCTCGCAATCCTCCTAATTCACCCGAATCGGGCGGGGCGAGAGCGCGTCCACAGCGGTTTCACAGCGGTCGTCATGGCCCTTCAGCGGACTATGGGAGCGCAACCATCGTGATGAACATCACGTATGACTGACCCGCGTCGGGCATGTGACTGGCCGTCAGGCGTCGTACATGGCCGAGATCGGGACACGCGCCTCGACGCGCGTCCCCTCACCCGGGACAGATGAGACATTCAGGCGTCCGCCGATGAGCACCAGTCGCTCCTGAAGGCGCTTCGTCCCGGAGCGCACGCCGGCGGTCGGCGCATCGAACCCGGACCCGTCGTCGACCACGGCGACGGCGAGGCAGTCCACGTCGAGATCGATCGACACGCGCAGCGAGTTCGCACCCCCGTGGCGCAGCGCGTTCGTCACCGCCTCCTCGACGACACGGACTGCGAGCAGCCGCTCGCTCTGGGTCAGCTGCGGCGAGACGGGGTCGTCGAGGCTGCGGACGTCGTCAGACACGACCATGCGCGTCGCGATGTCGGGGGGCATCCGCGCGAGCAGCGACCGGACCGCCGGCACCATGCCGATCTCGAGGCTCTCCGGGTAGAGCATGCGGCTGGTCTCGCGCACGTCGCCCTCGCGCACGTCCTCGATCTGCGCGCGCACCTCGCGCAGCGCGAGCACGTCGGCATCGCTGCCGAACCCCGACCCGAACGCCTCGATCGCGCGGTCGAGCCGCGCCACGATGAGCACGAGCCGCTGCTGCAGGCTGCCGTGCAGGCCCTCGGCGACCTCGCGGCGGACGCGGACCTCCTCGTCCTCGAGCGCCCGCAGCGCGAGCTCGATCCGGACCTTTGCCGCGGCGCCCGCCACGATCCCCGTCCGGAGCCGGCGTTGCGACACCATGGCTGCCGCTCCCGCCATGCCTGCCGCGAAGGCCGCGACGAGCCCGGCCGACAGCTCGACGAGCTGGGTCGTCCGGACGGTGACGTCGTAGACGTGGAACACAGACTGTGCCAGGACGCGCGCGGTGGCTGCGTACAACGCGGTGACAGCGATCCCGTACACCATCTCCCAGAAGCTGTGGGTCCTCGCGACCCTGCTCCACCTCAGGCCGGCGAGCGTGACCAGCACGCAGATCAGGTTCGCCCCGAGACGACCGCCGAACGACCCGCTACCCACACCCGCGGGGGCGTACTTGTACGCGGCTGACACCAGAAGCGCCGCACCCACCGCGAGCAGCCCGAGCACACCGCCCGTCGCAGCCAGGAGCGCCCTGAGGTCGTCGCGCTGGGCTGACTGCTCGGCTGTCCTCGGGGCGGGCATGGTCGTCCAGTCCTCATCGGTGTCCCCACGGCGCGGGATCGCGCTCGTGACGTCGCGCACGACGATACTGGGGGACGATGACTACGCAGGCGCACGACCCCATCCGACTCGGCATCGTCGAGGACCAGCCGCTGTTCCGTTCGATGCTCGAGTTCACGCTCGCGAGCGTCGCAGGCATCCAGGTCGTGGCCGCGGTCGGTACGGCGCGCGAGGCCGAGCAGCGCATGACGTCCGGGGTCGTCGACGTCGCAATCCTCGACATCGACCTGCCCGACGGCAACGGCATCGCCCTCGGCGTCATCCTGCGGCGCAAGCAGCCCGATCTCGGCATCCTCCTGCTGTCCGCGCAGGACTCGATGGACCTTCTGCTCGACCTGCCGCCCGACGTGCGCAACGGCTGGAGCTACCTGTCCAAGACCTCCTCGACCAGCACCGACACCCTCGTGGCCGCGGTGCGCGCCTCGGCGGCCGGCAAGACGACGCTCGACTCGGCACTCATCGACCGCAAGAAGCCGCGCGCCGGGACCGCCGTCGCCCGTCTCACCGACCGGCAGTACGCGGTGCTGCGGCTCCTCGCGCAGGGCCGGTCGAACGCGGGCATCGGCGAGGCCCTCGGGATCACGGAGAAGTCCGTGCAGAACCACATCAACGCGATCTACGGCACGCTGGAGATCGACACCGACCCGACCCGCAACCCCCGTGTCAGCGCCGCGCTGCGGCTGCTCGAGGAGACCGGCCGGTCGTGACCTTCGTGATGCGCCCCGCCCCGTGGGGATTCGACGG
>DASVMA010000271.1:0-5875 GCA_036384595.1 Cellulomonas sp.
CGTCGCTCCACAGCCCGCGCGCTGCGGCGAGCAGGCCGCGCCCCGTGTTGTCGGCGGCGTACTGCAGGGGGTGTCCCCAGTCGCCGCTCGCGCGCGGGACCGAGGCCTGCTCGGCCGCGTCGACGTCGCCGGCCCACAGGTTCACGAGGAGCTGGGTCGAGCGGATGTCCGCGACGAGCCACGGGTGCCACTCCTCGTGGACCTGGGCTGCGCGCAGGCTTCGCGACCCGAGGGCGATGGCCTCCGCGAGCCGACCGGTCTGCGCGAGCCCCAGGACGGTCGGGGTCGTGAGCGCAAGGACGTTCGCTGATCGGTAGCCCGCGCCGCCGAGGAGCGCGATCGAGGGTTCGATGCTCTCGACGAATCGTCCGGCCCCGCCCAGGCGCACCAGCTGGCAGACCTCGAGCGCGGACCGCAGGGTCGGGTCGTCGTCGTCCGCCAGCTCCTCGAGGAACTGGTCGATCAGGCCGAGCGAGCCGTCGGGGTCGTCCCCGTGGTACTGATGCAGGTCAGCCGTGTGCTGAGCGAGCCGGACCTGCCGCAGCCGGTGGGCGATCCCGGTGTCGGCAGCATCCAGCCACTCCGACGTCTCCACGAGGTCGGTCGCCGCCCGTCCCGGCTCGCCGAGCAGCCGCCAGGCCTGGGCCCGGACGAGCAGGATGTCGATCCGTAGCCCGACCGCCCCGAGCGGTTGGCGCAGGGCCGCGCCGCCGATGCGTACCGCGACCTCGGGCAGGCACTGCAGGACCGCGGCTCGCATGGCCCGGAGCAGGCGCTCGCCCGTCTGATGCACGTCGCACTCCAAGGCCCACTGGACCGACCGCAGCAGGGCCGCGGGCGACTCGTGCTCCCAGGAGAACCCGGACCGTGCCGCGCGCATCTGGGCGAAGAGCTGGCGACGGCGGGCGAGCGGCACGAGCGCGCGGACTGCGTCGGCGTAGGCGGGCGGGGTCAGGCGTGCGGTCGGCGACAGCGGCTCGTCGAACGAGCTGCTGGTGCCGTTCGCGCCGTGGGAACCGTCGGGTGCTGGGTCCGTCACGACGAGACCGTCGTGGACCAGCTCGTCCAGGACGGCGCCGTCGGCGAACCCGACCAGCGCCGAGACCGGCACCGGGCCGGCGAGGGCCACGAGCTCGAGCGCTGTGCGCGCCGGCTGCGAGAGGCGGTCGAGATCGCTTCCGACGGCGTCCAGGACGCGTCGACCGGGACCGGCACTGATCAGTCCGACCCACACGCCGTGGTGCTGCACCAGCGTGCCGGTCTCGACCTCGTGCCGGAGGAGCTCACGCACGTAGAAGGGGTTGCCCCGGGTCTGCCGCCAGATGCGTCGGCCGGTGTCGCCCGTCACGGGACCGCCCAGGGCGTCCTCGACGAGCATCTCGGTCTGCCGCGGGTCCAGGGGTCGCAGGTCGATCCGCTCGGCCGCGCCGTCCTTCCACAGCTCGAGCCAGGGAGACGCGTGAGCTCCGGACGGGCTCATCGTGGCGACGACGTGGATCTCGCCCTGCCGCACGAGCAGCGCAAGGGCGTGCGCGGTGGCGCGGTCCATCAGGTGGGCGTCCTCGACGTGCAGGAGGACCGACGCGCGGGTCTCGTCCCCGATCCGGACGACGTGCCCGGGGTTGCCGGTGACGTGCTCGAGCTCGCGGCCCGACGCCTCCAGATGCACTCTCGCGAGGACGTCCCAGCCGTCGGTCGCACCGGCGGCGATCGTCACCGGCGCGAGGCTCGGGGTCGCGCGGTCCGCGATCGTCCCGCCGAGTGCGGTGCGGGCCTCGGCGAGGTCGGGCGCCGGCGCGCGACGTCGGGCAGTCCACTCGGCCAGGACGGCGGTGACGAGGTGCGTCTTGCCGACTCCCGACTCGCCGACCACCAGGACGCTGCGCGTGCTGACGAGCGCTGCGAGCATCGTGGCTCTCGGCCCGGGGCGGTCCACGGACGGCCACGGACGACCGGCCATCCGGTCGCTCAGCGGTGTCGTCGCGCGCGCTGCGGTCGGGACCCTGTCCGCGAGGTCGCTCATCCGACTCCTGCTCTCGTGCCGTGCCGCGTCGCCGCCGGGCACCTCGCCCGTCGTGCTGTCGTCCCTGACCATCGTCCTGTTGCGAGCGGGACTTTAGTCCCGAATCGGACGCGGTTCGCGGATCGGTGACAGACGCGCGGAGCGGCACCAGGGACGAAGGTCGCAAGATCGGTAGGGATTACTGATGCCGCCCCGCGGGTCGGCTCCTACGGTCATCGGTGTCAGCGCCAACGGCACCGCCCTCTCCTGCGAGGATGCGGCGCGAACCCAGGGAGAGACCGTGCCCACATACACCGCGCCGGGCGTGTACGTCGAGGAAGTCCCGTCGTCACAGAAGGTCCTCGCGTCAGCGCCCACGGCCGTCGCAGCCTTCGTCGGCTTCACGGAGCGTGCACCGCTCGATGACCCGAACGACCCTGAGGGCCTCGCTCCGAGGCTCGTGACCAGCTGGACCCAGTTCGAGCAGGTGTTCGGCGGGTTCGTCAGCGGAGCGATCCTGCCGCTGTCCGTGTTCGGCTTCTTCCAGAACGGCGGGTCTCTCGCCTACATCGTCCGCATCCCGCACTCGACGCCCGCGGGCGAACCGGCCCGCCTGGCGCTGCCCGCGGCCGACCGTTCGCTCGGACGCCCGCTCGAGATCACGAGCATCGAGCCGGACGCCGACATCTCGGTGCTCATCGAGACGGACGAGTCCGCACCCGACGTCGAGGGCCCGTCCGCCTTCACGCTCAGCGTGATCCTCGGCGGTGAGACGGTCGAGCAGTACCCCGACCTGACCTTCGGCGGTGCCCGCGACGCGGCGACCGTCATCAACAAGACCTCCACCCAGATCAAGGTCGAGCTCAAGCTCGAGACCGACGTCGACCTCGCCAGCCAGCTCGAGCTGCTCAAGCCCGGCGTGTACTCGCTCGAGAAGGTCGCCCCTGTGCCGGCCCCGGTCACCGGCCGGAAGTTCGCCGGCTCGGAGGCGGCGCGCAGCGGCATCAACGGCCTCGCGATCGCGGAGGACGTGACGATGGTCATCGTCCCCGACCTCATCACCGCCGCGACCAAGGCCGACGGCAGCGTCGACCTGAACCTGTGGAAGGCCGTGCAGACGGCGCTGATCGCCCACTGCGAGCTGCACCCGAACCGGATGGCGATCTTGGACGCGCCTCCCGGGATGGGACCGCAGCAGATCAAGGAGTGGCGCAGCGAGACCGCGATGTACGACTCGGCGTTCGCCACGCTGTACTACCCGTGGATCAAGGTCGAGAACCCGATCGGCAGCAACGGCGACGCCGAGGTGCTGATCCCGCCGTCCGGTCACGTGGCCGGCGTGTGGGCACGCACCGACGACACCCGTGGGGTGTGGAAGGCGCCGGCCAACGACACCATCCGCGGCGTGCTCGACGTCGAGCGGTCGATCACCCAGAACGAGCAGTCGCTGCTGAACCCCATCGGGATCAACTGCATCCGCCCGTTCGGGACGCGCGGCATCCGCATCTGGGGTGCGCGGACCCTCGCCTCCGACACCGACTGGCAGTACATCAACGTGCGCCGGCTCTTCAACATGGTCGAGTCGACGATCATGGACGGCACGCAGTGGGCGGTGTTCGAGCCGAACGACGTCACGCTCTGGGAGGGCGTCACCCGCACGCTGACCGGCTACCTGCGCGGCCTCTGGCAGTCCGGTGCGCTGTTCGGCGCGTCGGCGGAGCAGGCCTTCTTCGTGAACTGCGACGCCACCACGAACCCGCCGGAGTCGATCGACGCGGGCAAGCTCGTCGTCGAGGTCGGGATGGCGCCGGTCAAGCCGGCCGAGTTCGTCATCTTCCGCATCAGCCAGAACAAGCAGTCCGCGTCCTGATCTGTCTGTCCCGGTGGGCCAGCGCCCACCGGGACCCCCTACTTGAACTGAGGAGCACCAGTGCCCGACGGACTGTTCACCACTGACCCCATCATCGCGCAGAACTTCTTCCTCGAGATCGACGGCACGGTCATGACGTCGCTCATGAGTGTCTCCGGCCTCGACGTCGAGGTCTCCGTCGCGACCGCGCAGCAGGTCGGCAAGGACGGCAAGCAGCAGATAGTCAAGACGCTCGGTGGGACCACGAACGTCGGCGACCTGACGCTCACCCGTGTCGCCCCGGCGAAGATGGCCGACGACAAGCTCTGGGGCTGGTTCAACGACATCCGCAACAAGGGCATGAAGCTGGGCGACCGCTCGAGCAGCCGCAAGAACGGGTCGATCGTGATGTACGACCACACCCACAGCGAGGTCGCGCGGTTCAACTTCTTCAACGCGTGGCCGAGCAAGATCTCGACGGACCAGCTCAGCGTGGACAGCACGGACGCGGTCAAGGAGTCGATCACGATCACCCTCGAACGCCTCGAGCGGGTCAAGTGACACTGCAGACCCGCTACGACTTCACGCTGCCGCGCGGCTACGTCGACGACCAGGGCGCGCTCCACCGCACGGGCACGATGCGCCTGGCCACTGCGCGCGACGAGCTCGAGCCGCTCCGGGACCCGACGATCGACGGTGCGGACGACCCGCGCCTGACCGTCGTCGTCCTGGCGCGGGTCGTCGAGAAGCTCGGAAGCCTCGAGCTCGTGACGACGAGGGAGATCGAGGGGCTGTTCGCGGCAGACCTGGCGTTCCTCCAGGACTTCTACGGCGTCATCAACTTCGGCAGCCAGGCGGAGTACGAGGAGCTGCTCGCCGCCCAGCGTGACGCCGACGCACCGGTCACGACCTCGGTCGTGGCGCCGGAGCAGCAGGTCGCCCCGGTCGCCGCACCCCAGGGCGCGCCGGCCGGGGGCTCACCGGCCACCGTGTCGTACTCGCGGCCGCTGCGGTCGGCGATCGAGGAGATCCCGCACGACGGCAGATGACCCATGCTCCGCTACCCGGCTGAGGCGATCTGGCAGGAGATCGCCTACCTGGCCTACCACCTGCACTGGTCGATGGCGGACCTGCTCGACCTCGAGCACCTGGACCGCGTCCGCATGGTCCGGGCGGTGTCGTCCCTGAACGAACGAGCGTGGGAGGCGGTGCGCGACGGTGGCAGCTGACCTGGAGGCCCTCGGCGGTGAACCCACCACGAGCGGGCGGTTCCTCTTCGAGGTCGACGGGGTCGAGATCGGCACGTTCCGCGAGGTGCGAGGCCTCGAGCTGACCGTCGACGTCGAGCTGTACACCGAGGGCGGTCAGAACCAGTACGTCCACAAGCTTCCGGGCACGCTGCGCTGGCCGAACCTGGTCTTCAGCCGCGGCATGGTCGAGAGCGACGCGCTGTTCACGTGGGTCGCCAACTCGGCGGGGGAGAACTTCGCCGCCAACGGGAACAAGGTGACGCGCAGCACGGGCGCCGTGACGGCCATCAGCTTCGAGGGCGAGCGGCTGCGCGCCTGGGAGTTCGACCAGGTCTTCGCGGTCCGGTGGACGGGACCGGCGTTCCACGTCGACAGCAAGGAGCAGCTCGTCGAGCAGCTGGAGGTCGCCCACAACGGGTTCCGGGCGAAGACCTCGTGACCGATGCCGTGCCTGACCCGACCCAGCGCGGCGAGAGAGCGACCGATGCGCCGGCTCTCCTGAGCGCGGCGGCGACGACCCCCCTCGCTGCGGCGATCCGCGAGCGCTTCCGACGTCCTGGTCCGGCCGTCGGGCGGCCGCGGCCGCCGTTCATCGGCCACCTGGCCGAACGGTCCGTCCGCTTCAGTGCCGCCACCGGCCGTTCCCTCGCCGTGCGGCGAGCCGTCGGCGTGCCGGCGAGCGTCCGTGCCTCGGGCACGGGTGGAGCATCCGTCCGGGCGCCACGCTGGTGGCGTGCGGAGACGGAGACCGAGGCCCCGGTCGGGACGACGGGT
>DASVMA010000272.1:0-4844 GCA_036384595.1 Cellulomonas sp.
CGACATCCTGCGGTGCCCGGTCACGGGTGCCGAGCTGGTCGACGGCGTCGGGCCCGACGGCTCGCCCGAGCTCCACTCGACCGACCCGGACAACCCGCTCGCCTACCCGGTGCGCGACGGGATCCCGGTGCTCCTCGCCGACGACGCCCGCCCGCTCACCCGCTGATCTCGCCGCGCCCGCACGGCGACGTGCCCGCACGGGAGCTCGCCCGCACCGAACCGTGCCCGACCGCTCGTCGGTGCTGACAGGAGTACCTCATGGCCCACGACGGCGGTAGCAGGGCGATCATCGCGGCGCTCGGCGCCAACCTCGGCATCGCCGCGACGAAGCTGGTCGCGTTCCTCCTGACGAGCTCGAGCTCGATGCTCGCCGAGTCCGTGCACTCGTTCGCCGACTCCGGCAACCAGCTGCTGCTGCTCGTCGGCGGCCGGCGGGCACGGCGGGAGGCCGACGCGGCGCACCCCTTCGGGTACGGACGCGAGCGCTACCTGTACGCGTTCATCGTCTCGATCGTGCTGTTCAGCATCGGCGGCCTGTTCGCGCTGTACGAGGCCTGGCACAAGTGGTCCGACCCGCACCCGATCGACTCGTGGCAGTGGGTCGCGCTCGCGGTCCTCGTCGCCGCGATCGGCATGGAGGGCTACTCGTTCCGGACCGCCATCCACGAGTCCAACCGGACCCGCGGCGGGCAGTCGTGGGTGCAGTTCATCCGGTCGGCCAAGGCACCGGAGCTGCCCGTCGTCCTGCTGGCGGACGCTGGCGCGCTCGTCGGCCTGGTCTTCGCGCTCGCGGGCGTGACCATGACCCTCGTGACGGGCAACGGTCGGTGGGACGCAGCCGGGACCGGGAGCATCGGGATCCTGCTCGTCGTCATCGCCGTGGTCCTCGCGCTCGAGACGAAGTCCCTGCTGCTCGGCGAGTCCGCCACGGCGGACGCCGTCCGCGCGATCGAGACCGCGCTGCTGGGCGACGGCGTCGTGTCCGTCATCCACCTGCGCACCCTGCACCTCGGCCCCGAGGAGCTGCTGGTCGCCGCGAAGATCGAGGTCGACGGCGCCGAGACCGCCGCGCAGGTCGCGGCGGCGATCGACGCGGCCGAGCAGCGTGTGCGCGCGGCGGTCCCGATCGCCCGGATGATCTACCTCGAACCCGACCTCCGGCGCGTCGTGGGGCCCACCGCGGGCGACGCCGCTCAGTCGGGCGGCACCGCCACCCTCTGACGCCGGGCCAGCTGGCCGGTGAGGAACGTCTCGACGACGGGCGCCGGGAACCCGGTCGCCTCCAGCACGAGCTCCGGCAGCGGCTCGGCCCCCCAGCGGTCCAGCTCGCGCCGCAGCGCGGGTCGCCACACGGCTCCGTCGGGCACCTGCGCCACCGCGAGGACGACGACCACGAACCCGGAGCGCGCGTAGTCGGCGGCGTCCCGGGCGACCCCGGTGACCCCCTGGCCCTCCTCGGGGTCGCCCGCGACGTGCGACGGGAGCTGCAGGAGCCCGAACCCGCACCGGCCGAGGACCATGAGCAGGTCAGGCGGCGCGAGCTCGAGGTAGGCGTAGCGGGGCGCGTCCGGGTTGATCAGACAGTCGGGGACGAGGGCGACGCCGCGGCCGACCACGCCACCAGGCAGGCTCATCCGGCGAACCTCGTGGCGGACTGCCGCAGGAACCGCCGCAGCTCGTGCACGGCGACGGGCATCTCAGCCTCGGGGAGGCCGACGTCGAACCCGGTGGCCCGGGGGAACGCCAGGCCTGCCTCGGCGAAGGCCGCCCGCAGCACCTCGATCCAGACCCCCTCGCCCGGCACCGGGACCGGGTCGTCGACCGCGGTCGGACGCCCGCCCCACCCCGCCTCGCCCGCCGTGGTGCGGACCCCGCACGACGGGCTGCCGTCGGCGCCGATGATCACCGCGTCGTACCCTGCGGCCCGGAACTGCTCGACCTGCCGCAGCACGGGCCCGGCCAGCCGACGGCAGTGCGCCCGGAAGCCGGGGGTGTCGAGCATCTCGCGGGACTGCCACCAGCGCCGGACGCCGAGATGACCGACCTCGGCGGCCGGCAGCTGGACCACTTCGCACCCGAGGTCGCGCAGGGTGCTCACGACGGGCTGCACGGGTCCGCGCGACGCAGGGTGCCGGCCCGCGTCCGCCGCGGGGTTCAGCAGGCTGTGCGTGAGGAACGCGACCTGTCGTGTCATCACGTCCGGTTCGAGCTCCATGGCCGCCTCCTTGCCGAGGCCACCAGCATCGAGCAGTGCAGTTACCCCTGCGCGGCGCCCGTGTGACATCCGTGTGACGAGCCCCGGCGGTGCCGACCCGAGTCGGCGCGGTCGTCCTCGTCGACGGCAGGCTCAGACCTCGCGGACGCTCCCGGCATCGACGACCCAGCGCCGGTTGACGCTCACGGCCTCGAGCATCCGCCGGTCGTGCGTGACGAGCAGGAGCGTCCCGGTGTAGCCCTCGAGCGCCGCCTCGAGCTGTTCGATGGCGGGCAGGTCGAGGTGGTTGGTCGGCTCGTCGAGCACGAGCAGGTTCACGCCGCGGGCCTGGAGGAGCGCGAGAGCTGCGCGGGTCCGTTCGCCGGGCGAGAGCGTCGTGACCGGCCGGAGGACATGAGCTGCGCGCAGGCCGAACTTCGCGAGCAGCGTCCGGACCTCACCGTCGGGCCAGTCGGGCACCTCGCGCGCGAACGCCTCGAGCAGCGGGGCCTGGGCTCCGGCGTCGAGCTGCGCGCGCGCCTGGTCGACCTCGCCGATCGCGACGCTCGACCCGAGCGACGCAGCACCGGCGGTGAGCGGTGCACGCCCGAGGAGCGCGTGCAGCAAGGTGCTCTTGCCCGACCCGTTGACGCCGGTGATGGCGATCCGGTCGCCTGCGTCGACCTGCAGGTCGACCGGGCCGAGAGTGAAGGCGGCGCCCCCGTCGGCCCGCTCGCCGAGGCGCACGACGGCCCCCCGCAGCGTCGCGACGACGCTCGAGCTCCGGGGTGCGGCAGCGATCTCGTACTGCAGCTCCCACTCCTTGCGTGGCTCGGCGACCTCCTCGAGCCGTTCGAGCATCCGGTCGGTCTGGCGGGCCTTCGCAGCCTGCTTCTCCGAACCTTCGCGGCGGGCGTTGCGGAGGAGCTTGTCCGGGTCGCTCGCCTTGCGGACCGCGTTGCGCACGCCCTTGTCCATCCAGCCGCGCTGCATACGACCGCGTGCCTCGAGGGACGAGCGCCGGTCGGCGTACTCGTCGTACTCCTCGCGCGCGTGCTGCCGCGAGCGGGCCCGCTCCTCGAGGTAGGCGTCGTACCCGCCCCCGTACACCGCGACCTGCTGCTGCGCGAGGTCGAGCTCGACGACGCTCGTCACGCACCGCGCCAGGAACTCGCGGTCGTGGCTCACGACGACGATCCCGGCCCGCTGCGCGCTGACGAACGACTCGAGGCGGGCGAGCCCGTCGAGGTCGAGGTCGTTGGTCGGCTCGTCCAGCAGCAGGACGTCGAACCGGGACAGGAGCAGCGCCGCGAGACCGACGCGAGCCGCCTGCCCGCCGGAGAGCCCCGTCATCGGGTGCGACGGGTCGACGTCCAGGCCCAGGTCGGCCAGCACAGCACCCGTCCGCTCGTCGAGGTCGGCGGCGCCGATCATCATCCAGCGGTCGAACGCGAGGGAGTAGGCGTCGTCGGCGCCGGGGCCGCCGTCGGCGAGTGCCTCAGCGCTCTCGTCGAGCGCGTGCTGTGCGGCGCTCACCCCGGTGCGTCGCGCGAGGTGTGCCGCGACCGTCTCGCCCGGGACGCGCTCGGTCTCCTGCGGGAGCCAGCCCACCAGGGCGTGCGCGGGGGACAGGCTCACCGACCCGTCGTCGGGCGGCCGGAGGCCCGCGAGCAGCCGCAGCAGCGTCGACTTGCCGGCCCCGTTCGCGCCGACGAGCCCGACGACGTCGCCCGGCGCCACCACGAGGTCCAGCCCGGAGAACAGGGTGCGGTCGGCGAGCAGCACGGCGAGGCCACGGCCGACGAGGGTCGCTGTCATGGCGTCAGTCCACCGGGTCGGGGACGGCGTGCGGCAGGCGCGCGAGCATGGCGCTCTCGGCGGCCGCACGCTGCTCCGACCGCAGAGCGGCGGCGTGCTCACGGTCGCGACGTTCGGCGAGCACCGCGGCGAGGAAGTACTCGGGGTGGGTCCCGGCCGGCGGCAGCGGAGCGACGTACCGGGCGACCTGCGTCGCGAGGTCGGTCCCGAGCTGCACGCGGGATGCGGGGTGGAGCGTGCTCGTGCGCCCGAGGAACTGCCGGACGCTGAGCGCGAGCCCGTCGGGAAGTCGGCGTACGTCAGCGCTGTGCGCCCACGCGGCGAGCTGTGGCGGCATGTCGATCGCCGCGCGGGTCGGGGCGCGCCCCCGGACCCGGATCGCGTACGTGCCCGCAAGCACGTCGCCGACGCGCTTGCCCTGCGGGTGCACGATCGAGCAGATCAGCGCGACCGACCCGACGGTCAGCCACAGCTCGCCCACGCCGACGAGCGCCCGGATGAAGGCCTGCCGGAACCGGACCGGCCCGCCGTCGTCGCGCACGATCCGGATGCCCAGCGCCATCTTGCCGAGCGAACGCCCGCGCGTCGTCGTCTCGACGGTGGTCGGCAGCACGACGGTCACGACTGCGACGAGGACGACGTACAGGATCCGTGCGCCGGTCGGCGTCAGGCTCAGCTGCGTCTGCGCCAGGAGGATCACGACAGCGATGCCGACGACGCCGATCGCCGCGACATCGATGAGCGAGGCGAGGAATCGGGAGGCGAACGACGTCGGTCGCGTGTCGAGCAGCACGCCCTCACCGGTGACGATGCCCTCGTCCATCGGTCTCCT
>DASVMA010000273.1:0-1752 GCA_036384595.1 Cellulomonas sp.
TCTCGTCCGGCGCGATCGCCTCGATCGCCGTCCGGATCGCGAACGAGATGGACGAGGGCAACATCGTGTTCATCGTCTGCGACGACGGCTGGAAGTACCTGTCGTCCGGGATCTACACGCTGCCGGTCGACGAGGTCGCCAACCTCGACTCGACCGTGTGGTGGTAGTTGCCAGGCGAGCTACCCTTGTCGTAGGTCGTAAAGCAACGCCCCCACAACACACGGTCTGAGAGACTTCGATCATGCCCAGCGTCGGTTTTCCCGAGCTCATCGTCATCCTCGTCATCGCGCTCATCGTGCTCGGTCCCAAGAAGCTGCCCGAGGCAGGGCGTGCGATGGGCAAGGGCATGCGCGAGTTCAAGGACTCGCTCTCCGGGATGACGGATCACCACGACGATGACGACCGTCCCGCGATCCGCTCCGAGGCCCCGGCCCCGGAGGCTCAGGCCCACCGCTTCGACCCGATCACGGGCGAGCCGCTGACCGCCGACGCGCGCCGCGAGCGCGACGCCGCGGCCGTCGAGTAGCCCGCCCCGCCTGTCGCTACTGTCCGGGGTCAGATGCGCATCGCCCCGGACCTCCTGCAGCAGATCGTCGACCACGCCCTGCGTGACGCGCCCGACGAGTGCTGCGGCTTCGTCTGGCTGCGAGACGGCGTGGCCGAGGAGGTCGTCGCCGTCGAGAACCAGACGCCGAGCCCGTTCCGCTTCGAGATCGGGCCGTCCGACCTGCTGCTGCTCGGCGAGGTCGACGACGAGGATGGTCGCACGGCGATCATCTACCACTCGCACACGCGCTCGGAGCCGCGGCCGTCGCAGACCGACATCAACTTCGCGCGCAACTGGCCCGGGGTCGAGTGGCTGATCGTGGGCACCGCCGGCGACGAGCCGGAGGTCCGCAACTGGCAGATCGACCCGGACGGGACGGTCACCGAGGCCGAGGTTCACGTAGATGACGCGGCCGCAGCCTGACGACCCGCTCGTCTGCCCTCGCTGCGCCACGACCCACTCGCTCGACGAGCGCTTCTGCCCGGACTGCGGGATGCCGCTCGTCTACTCCTCCGCCGTCGACGGGTCCGGCGACCTCGAGCTCAACGAGCAGCAGGAGCGCGCGCGCAAGATCAAGCCGCAGCTCTCCGAGGGGCCGCTGACGAAGGTCGCCGCGGGGCGCAACCAGGCCGAGGCGGAGTTCATCCAGGGGTTGCTGCTGGAGGAGGGCGTGCCGTCGATGCTCAAGCGCTCGGCGGGCTCCGACGTCCCGGACCTGCTGGCCGCGGGCCGGCGCGACGTGCTCGTGCCGCGGTCCGGTGTCGAGGTCGCGCGTGACGTGCTGCTGCAGTCCGACCTGCTGCCCGCGCCGGGCGCGGGGGCCGGCGGCGGCGACTCGGCACAGCGGATCTTGTTGGGGTTGTTGAGCGCGCTCGTGCTCGTGGCGTTCATCGCCTGGATCGGAACGGAGCTGCTGGTTTGACGAACATCGCGCTGACGGGGGCCACGGGGGCCGTGGGCTCGCGCGTGGCCAAGCTGCTGCGCGCCGGCGGCGTGCACCCGCGGCTGGTCGTGCGCGACCTCGCGCGGGTCGAGCCGGTCGCGGGCTTCGAGGCGGTGGCGATGGGGCCGCGCGGATACCGGGACCAGACCGCGCTGACCGAGGCGTTGGGCGGCTGCGACACGTTGTTCCTGGTGAGCGCGCGCGAGTCCGCCGACCGAGTTGTAGAACATGCCCACGCGGTCCGGGCGGCGGTCGACGCGGG
>DASVMA010000274.1:0-3065 GCA_036384595.1 Cellulomonas sp.
GCAGGCCCGGGTCGACGCCGGCGCCGTCGAGCGGTACGCGCTCACGGCGGCGTCGCTCGAGGACGTCTATGTGCGCCTCGTCGGGTCCGACCGCGCCCCCGCGGCCGCCGATGCCGAGCTGGAGGTCGTGGCATGACCGCCGTTCGTCAGGGCCTGCTCCTGCTGCAGTGGCAGCTGCGTCGCGGGTCGACCATGATGCCGCTCCTCGTCGTCGTGCAGATCGCGATGGCGGTGGCCACCGTCGTCGGCTACGGGCTCCTCGTCGGCGACCCGACACCTGACGTCGCGCTCTACCTCGCGACGGGAGCCCCGACGATCACGCTCATCACGGTGGGCCTCGTGATGACGCCGCAGATGCTCGGCCAGGCCAAGACCGAGGGCAGCCTCGACTGGATGCGCACGCTCCCGGTGCCGCGCTGGACCTTCCTTGCGAGCGACCTGCTCATGTGGACGCTCATCGCGCTGCCCGGGATGGTGCTCGGCATCGTCGCGGGGGTCGTGCGGTTCGACGTGCAGCTCTCGATCGCGCCGTGGCTCGTCGCGGCCGCGCTGCTGGTCTCGCTGACGGCCGCGTCGGTCGGGTACGCGATGGCGAGCGTCCTGCCGCCCATGCTCGCGATGCTCCTCACGCAGGTCCTCGTGTTCGTGGTCCTGCTGTTCTCGCCCGTGAGCTACCCCGCGTCACGCATGCCCGAGTGGCTCCAGCACGCGCACGCGTACCTGCCCATCGAGCCCATGGCGCAGGTCGTGCGGGCCGGCCTCGCGAGCGCTGACTTCTCCGTGCCGGGCCGGTCGCTCGTCGTGCTGGGCGTGTGGTGCGTCGCGTCCGTCGGTGCGGCGCTCGCCGCGCTGCGGCGGCGCGCCTGAGCCGAGGGTCGTCAGCCGCCGGCCAGCAGCTCCGCGACCAGGTCCGGGAGCGCCTCCTGGATCGGCCGGCGGTTGACGCGGTCGGCCATGCGGTCGAACGGGGTGGGCTGCGCGTTGACGATGAGCACACGCGCACCCGCCTCGGCCGCGACCGCCGTGAGGCTCGCGACGGGCTGGACGGTGAGCGTCGAACCGACCACGACGAAGACGTCGCACGAGGCCGCGGCCTCGACCGCGGCATCGAGCACGTCGGTCGGCAGGGCCTCGCCGAACATCACCACGCCGGTGGCGAGCGGGCTGCCGCACACCGCGCAGTGCGGGTCCGGGTCGATGTCGAGGCGGGCGAGGACATCGGCCGTGCGCTCGTGGGAGTCACAGAACAGGCAGCGCGTCCAGGTCAGGCTTCCGTGCAGCTCGAGCACGACGTCCGGGCTCGACCCGGCGCGCTGGTGCAGGCCGTCGAAGTTCTGCGTGCAGATCGCGTCGAGCAGCCCGGCCCGCTCGAGCTCGACCAGGCTGCGGTGCGCGGGGGTCGGCCGAGCGTCCCACACCGGGCTGTCGCGCCACATCTGCCAGGTGCGCCGGCGGATCTCCGGGTCGGACAGGTACGGACCCCGCTCGAGCAGCTGCGCGGCCAACGGGTCGCGCGTCCACACGCCCTGCGGCCCGCGGAAGTCGGGGATGCCCGAGTCCGTCGAGATCCCCGCGCCGGTCAGGACCGTGACCCGTGGTCCGCTCGTCGCCCCGGGTCCGTCCGGTCCGTCCGGTCCATCCGTCGTCATTCGTGGCACGGCACCGACCGTACGCCGCGCGACGCGGGTCGAGCCGCGCTCAGGCGACCTGCGCCGTGCACGGCCGCCGTGTCCGCCTAGGGTGTTGCAGGTCCCGTCCCCGAGGTGAGAGCCGGTCGATGCGAGTGCCCGACGACGCCGTGGTCGCACGCCTTCTTGTCGCCGCGCAGGGCGTCCTGATCGTCCTGCTCGTCGTCGTCCCCGGACGTGGCGGGTGGCCCGTTCCCGCCGTGCTCGCCGTGGTCAGCGGTGCCGCCGCGGCCGTCGGCCTCGGGATCATGGTGGTTGCCGGCACGGCGCTCGGCCGCGGGCTGACCGCGACCCCGTTGCCCAACGCCCACGCGCAGCTGCGCACGACCGGGCTCTACCGGTTCGTCCGGCACCCCATCTACAGCGGCCTCCTGCTCGCCGCGGCGGCGTTCACGCTCGGGACAGGCAGCGTGACCCGGTTCGCCGTGCTGCTGCTGCTCGTCGTGCTGCTCACCCTGAAGGCCAGGTGGGAGGAGGTCCGCCTCGCCCGCCGGTTCGACGGGTACGACGCCTACGCGGCCAGGACACCCCGCTTCGTGCCGGTTCGGCTGCGCCGTTCACCTGGACGTCGCGCCCACGACGCGACCCTGCCGTAAGTTGCTCCGCATGTTCGACACCATCGCAGACCTTCCGCTGCACCCCCTCGTCGTCCACGCGACCGAGGTGATCGTGCCCGCCGCGGCCCTTGCCGTCCTGCTCGCCGTGCTCTGGCCGAGGTTCCGCCGCTGGGCGGGCTACCTCCCGCTCGGCCTGTCGGTCGTCGCGGTCGTCCTGGTCCCGCTCTCGACCGAGTCCGGCGAGGCGCTCCAGCGCCGGGTCGGGGGGAACGGCCTGATCACGACGCACGCCGAGCTCGCCGACGGCCTCCTGCCGTGGGTCCTCGCGCTCGCGGTCGTCGCGCTGGCGCTCGCGGTGTTCCACCGCAAGGACCCCTGGTCGCTGGGCTACCGCAACCTGACGTGGGTCCCCGTCGTGCTCATCGTGGCCGGTGTCCTCGTGGCCGGCGGGACTGCCGTGCAGGCCGTGCGGGTCGGTCACAGCGGCGCGACCGCCGTCTGGTCCGGGAAAGTGGTGTCGTCGTCGTCGACCGGTGACAGCGACAAGGGCTGACCGACCGACCCGCTAGTCCTGGTCCGTGTCCTGCGTCGGCACCCCGCTGACGCAGCGGGCGTGGACCGAGGTCTCGGCGTGGTCCTGCCGGAACGCCACCTCGAGCTCGTCGGACCCGGCGTGCTTCACCTCGACCGTCCAGCCGTCGAGCGGGGTGGCGTAGAGCAGTCGCAGCGCCGACCCGCTGCAGCTCGCCCCGACCTGACCACCGGCGACGTCCCAGGTCCGGGCGACCTCGGCCAGGTCCACTGGCGGGGCCACCGGCGG
>DASVMA010000275.1:0-4126 GCA_036384595.1 Cellulomonas sp.
GGACCATGGCGGGCTCGGTCGGTCGGGCCGCGGGAGCCACCACGAGCGGGACGGGTGCGGGTGCGGGCGGTACCGCGCGCCGCGGCTCGGGTGCGACCTCGGCGCGCCGACCTGTCCCTGCCACGCGCGGATCGGTGACGACGACGTGGATGCCCGTCGGCGGCGTCTGCTCGACCATGCCGTCGAGCGTGTGGGCCAGCTCGGCCGCCGAGCGGGGTCGGTCGGCCGGCTCCTTGGACAGCAGGCGCATGACGACGGCCGCGAGGCGCGGCTCGACCGACTGCGGCAGCGGTGGCACGGGCGTGTTGACGTGCGCGACGGCGATGTCCACCGCCGTCGGGCCGGTGAAGGGCCGGTGCCCGACGAGAGACTCGTACGCGACGATGCCGAGCGAGTACAGGTCGGACGCGGCGGTCGCCGGCTTGCCGACGGCCTGCTCGGGCGACAGGTACTGCGCGGTGCCCATGACCATGCCCGTCGCGGTCATCGGGACCTGGTTCGTCGCGAGCGACACCCCGAAGTCGGTGATCTTCACACGCCCGCCGCGGCCGAGCAGGATGTTGCCGGGCTTGACGTCACGGTGCACGACGCCGGCCGTGTGGGCCGCGTGCAGCGCGCGTGCGGTCTGGGCGAGGATCGGCAGCAGGCGCTGCGTCGGGAGCACCGGCTCGCGTTCGAGCAGGTCGGACATGGGCTCGCCGACGACGAGCTCCTGGACGAGGAACGCCGAACCGTCCTGCTCCCCGTAGTCGTACAGCTGGGCGATGTTCTGGTGCGAGAGCGACGCCGAGTTGCGGGCCTCGGTGCGGAACCGGGACAGGAACCCCGGGTCGCCCGCGTACTCCTCGCGGAGCACCTTGATCGCGACGTCCCGCGCGAGCGACTCGTCGTGCGCGACCCAGACCTCACCCATGCCACCGACGGCGATCTGCCGGACCAGCCGGTACCGGTCGCCGAGGACCTCACCCTGTGCGGCTCTCACTTGCCGAGCACCGCCTGCATGACGGCCTTGGCGATGGGCGCGGCGACGCGTCCGCCGGTCGCCTCGTTGCCCAGGGTGCCGCCGTGCTCGACGATCACCGCGACGGCGACCCGGGGGGCGTCGGCCGGGGCGAACGCCGTGAACCACGCGTGCGGGGCTGAGTTGTCCGTGGTCTGCGCGGTGCCGGTCTTGCCCGCGACCTGGATGCCGGGGATCTTCGCTGCCGTGCCGGTGCCGTTCTCGACGACACCGATCATCATGTCGCGCAGGGCGGTCGCGGTCGTGGGGGAGACCGCCGTGGACAGCACCGACGGCGACGCCTTGCTGACGACGTCCAGGTCAGCGGTCCGCACCGTCTGCACGAGGTACGGCTCCATGAGCTGGCCGCCGTTCGCGATCGCGGCGGCCACCATGGCCATCTGGAGCGGGGTGACCCGCACCGAGAACTGGCCGATCGCGGACTGCGCGGTCTGGGGCGCGTCGAGACCCGGCGGGAAGGCGCTCTTCGTGACGGGCATCGGGATCGTCAGGCCGTCGTTGTCGAACCCGAACTTCTTGGCCTGCGCGGCGAGCGCGTCCTGACCGAGGTCCATGCCGAGCTGGGCGAACGCGGTGTTGCACGAGATCCGCAGCGCGTCGGCCAGCGTCGACGAGGTGCCGTCGCCGCACTTCTCGCCGCCGAAGTTCGTGATCGTCGCCGAGGTCTGCGGCAGGGGGAGCACGGTCGGCGACGGGATGGACGTGTCGGCCGCGTACCGACCGGACTCGAGCGCGGCGGCGGCGGTGATGAGCTTGAACGTCGAGCCGGGCGCGTACGTCTCCTTGATCGCGGTGTTCAGGAGCGGGTTGCCGTCGGCCGCGAGGAGCTCCTTGTAGGCAGCGCCGGCCGCGGCGGTGTCGTGCGACGCGAGCACGTTCGGGTCGTAGCCGGGCTTCGACACCATCGCGAGGATCGCGCCGGTGGTCGGGTCGATCGCCACGACCGCGCCACGCTGGTCGCCGAGCGCGTCCCAGGCGGCCTGCTGCGCGGCGGGGTTGATCGTCAGCTCGACCGACGAGCCCAACGGCTGCTTACCGGTGATGAGGTCCTGGAGGCGAGTGAGGAACAGCGAGTCCGCGGAGCCGGTCAGCACGCCGTTCTCCGCCGACTCGAGCCCCGAGGCCCCGTTGACGACGGAGTAGAAGCCCGTGACGGACGAGTACAGCGGACCGTTCGCGTAGCTGCGCTGGTAGCCGAACGCGTCGTCGCTCGGCGTGGAGGACGCGATGGCCTGACCCGCGACGACGATGGGCCCGCGCGGCTTGCCGTACTCGCGGTAGAGCGTGCGGACGTTGCGGGTGTCGTTGTTGAGCGCGCTGGCCTGGACGAACTGCACCCAGCTCACGCCGCCGATGAGCACGACGAACATGACGACGACGACCGTCGCGAGCCTGCGCAGGGGCTGGTTCATGCGTCCGCCCCCCCGCTGCTGATCCGTTCGGTCGGCTGGTCGTCACCCTCGGGCCCGGCGCTGCCGGCCGGGGCGCCCGTGGGTGCGGCGGACGTCCGGACCGGGATCGGTGCGGTCGACACCGGCGGACGCGGCGGGGGTCCTGCCATCGGGACCCCCGCGGGTCGACGCGCGTCGTCGGAGATCCGCAGCAGCAGGGCGACGATGATCCAGTTGGCGAGCAGCGACGACCCGCCGTATGCGAGGAACGGCGTCGTCAGCCCGGTCAGCGGGATGATCCGCGTGATCCCGCCGACGACGACGAAGCACTGCAGCGCGACGGCGAACGCCAGCCCGCCTGCGAGCAGCTTGCCGAACCCGTCGCGCACGCCGATCGCGGTCCGCAGCCCCCGCTGGGCGAGGACGAGGTAGCACAGGAGGATCGCGATGAGCCCGGTCAGGCCGAGCTCCTCTCCGAGTGACGCGACGATGAAGTCCGACTCGGCGAACGGCACGAGGTCCGGACGCCCCTGACCCCAGCCGGTCCCGAACAGGCCGCCGCTCGCGAGCCCGAACAGCCCGCGGACGAGCTGGCCGGAGCCGCCCGGGGCGCGGTTGAACACCTCGGGGTCGAGCGCGTGCAGCCAGACCGTGAACCGCGCGCCCACGTGACCGATGAACATCGCGGCGAGCGTCGCGCCGCCCGCGAACAGCACGAGCCCGATGACGATCCAGCTCGTGCGCTCGGTCGCGAGGTAGAGCATCGCGACGAACAGCCCGAAGAACAGCAAGGACGTCCCCAGGTCGCTCTCGAGCACGAGCACCGCGAGAGAGACGGCCCAGGCCACGACCAGGGGGCCGAGGTCGCGGACGCGCGGGAGTTGCATGCCGAGGACGCGCGGCCCGGCGAGCGCGAGCGTGTCCCGGTTCGTCACGAGGTACCCGGCGAAGAAGACAGCGAGCAGGATCTTCGACAGCTCGGCGGGCTGGAGCGAGAAGCCGCCGACGTGGATCCAGATCTGGGCACCGTTGATGTCGGCGCCCAGTCCCTTGACCAGCGGCAGCACCATGAGGACGAGGCCGACGACCATCGCCGTGTACGTGTAGCGGCGCAGCGTCCGGTGGTCGCGCAGCACGACGAGCACGACTGCCGCGAGCACGACGGACACAGCCGTCCAGGCGAGCTGGCGGGTGGCGAAGCTGCTCGAGATGCCGCGGGCCGACCGGGCCAGGTCGATCCGGTAGATCATCGCGAGGCCGATGCCGTTGAGCGTCACGACGACCGGGAGGATCACCGGGTCGGCGAACGGAGCGCGCAGGCGCAGGACGACGTGCATCCCGAGCGCGATCACCGTCATCCCGAGCCCGTACCCGAGGACGTTCGAGGGCACCGCACCCGTCGCGCCGATCCCGACGAGCGCGTAGGACGCGACGCCGATCACGAGGGCGAGCGCGAGCAGCCCGAGCTCGACGCTGCGACCTACCCGGACCCTGTGGGGCTGGACTGTCGCCATCATCCCGTTGCCGCGTTGGCCAGGGCGTCCTGCTCGAGAAGCCGGACGCGCTCACGTGCGTCATCGAGCGAGTCGGTGTGGATCGTCTGCTCGAGGCGGTCGCGCACGTATGCCGAGAGGTCGGCGACGCGTGCGTCGGAGCGCTCCACGACGGTCGAGAGCGAGAACGGCCCGACGGTCTGCGGGATGCCCTGGTAGAT
>DASVMA010000276.1:0-6248 GCA_036384595.1 Cellulomonas sp.
CCGTAGGGATCCGGCCCGTCGTCGGACGAGGAGCGGGCGTGCCCGACGTTCGCGGCGGAGCAGTGTTCGTGGTGCCGGTCATGGTGGATTCCTCGGTGCGGGAGTGCGTGGCCGAGCCGATCGCGGCCGAGGTGGCGGCAGCGGCCTTCTTGAGCGACATGGTGACTGAGCCCACCGCGACCTGCAGCGGCGAGGGCGCGTCGTCCACGTCGACCGGTGCCGCCGCGGTCGGCGCGGGCGCCGACGTCGAGCTGGACGGCCTGACCGCCGCAGGGCCGCGGGGCGGCCGCGGGGCGAAGGTGACACCCTCGTCGATCGGCTCAGACCCTGCGGGCCGCAGCGTGGCCGGGCTGCTGGCCGGCGCGCTGGTCGGTGCACCTGCACTCGACGTGGAGGGTCGGCTCACGGGCCCGGTCGGCCGGTTGCGCGGCGGGATCGACGGGGGAGCGGGCTCAGTGCTCATGCATCCTCCTGCGGGGATGACTCAGCGCCTGTCGGGTCCTCCGGCACGGGCTGCAGGGAGGCCGCCGGCGCATCCGCGGACACGTCCGACGACGCGGTCTCGTCGACCACGGTACCGGCATCGTCGCCGAGGTGTCGCTCGATGTTGCGAGCGACCGCGATGATCCGGTCGTTGTTCTCGGGCTTGGCGAAGATCACGCCCTGAGTCGCCCGCCCGGTCGCGTTGACCTCGCTGACGGCCGACCGCACGATCTTCCCGCGTTCCATGATGACGAGAACCTCGTCGTCCTCGTCCGTGACCAGGGCTCCGACGAGGTCGCCGTTCGCCTCGGGCAGGTTCGCCACCTTGATGCCGAGGCCACCTCGACCCTGGACCCGGTAGTTCTCGACGGTCAGGGCGGTGCGCTTGGCGATGCCGCCCTCGGTGACCGTGAAGAGGAACGACCCGTCGCGCACGACGTCCATCGCGAGCAGCTGGTCCTCGGTGCGGAACTTCATGCCCGTGACGCCGGACGTCGCACGACCCATCGGGCGCAGCGCGTCGTCGTTCGCCGTGAAGCGGATCGACTGGCCCTTGCGTGAGACGAGGATCAGGTCGTCGGTCGAGTTGACGATGCAGGCCGACACGACCTCGTCGGGCAGGCCGTCCTCGTCCTCGCGCAGGTTGATCGCGATGACTCCACCGGACCGCGTCGAGTCGTAGTCGCTCAGCCGCGTCTTCTTGACCAGGCCGCGCAGCGTGGCGAGGACCAGGTACTCCGCGTCCTCGTAGCCCTGGATGTCCAGGACCTGAGCGATCTTCTCCCCGGGCTGGAACGCGAGCAGGTTCGCGACGTGCTGACCCTTGGCGTCCCGGCCACCCTCCGGCAGCTCGTACGCCTTGGACCGGTAGACCCGGCCGAGGTTCGTGAAGAACAGCAGCCAGTGGTGCGTCGTCGTGACGAAGAAGTGGTCGACGATGTCGTCCTCGCGCAGCTGCGCGCCGCGCACACCCTTGCCACCGCGGTGCTGGGCCCGGTAGTTGTCGCTGCGCGTGCGCTTGACGTAGCCACCACGCGTGATGGTGACGACCATCTCCTCCTCGGCGATGAGGTCCTCGATCGAGACCTCCCCGCTGAACGGGAGGATCTGGGTGCGCCGCTCGTCGCCGTACTTCTCGACGATCTCCGCCAGCTCGTCCTTGACGATCGTGCGCTGACGGGCGTCCGAGGCGATGATGTCGTGGAAGTCGGCGATCTTCGCCTGCAGTGCGGCGAACTCGTCCGTGAGGCGCTGACGCTCCATCGCGGCGAGCGCACGCAGCTGCAGGGTGAGGATCGCGCGCGCCTGGACGTCGTCCACGTCCAGGAGCTCCATCAGTCCCTCGCGCGCGTCGTCGACCGTGGCCGACGCGCGGATGAGGGCGATGACCTCGTCGAGCATGTCCAGGGCCTTGAGGTAGCCGCGCACGATGTGCGCCCGCTCCTCGGCCTCACGCAGGCGGTAGCGCGTGCGACGGACGATGACCTCGCGCTGGTGCGTGACCCAGTGGCGCACGAACGCGTCGATGCTCAGCGTGCGGGGCACGCCGTCGACGAGCGCGAGCATGTTCGCGCCGAACGTCTCCTGCAGCTGGGTGTGCTTGTAGAGGTTGTTGAGCACGACCTTCGCGACGGCGTCGCGCTTGAGCACGATCACGAGTCGCTGGCCGGTGCGGCCCGACGTCTCGTCGCGGATGTCCGCGATGCCGGTGACGCGACCCTCCTTGACGAGGTCCGCGATCTTCAGGGCGAGCGTGTCGGGGTTGACCTGGTAGGGCAGCTCGGAGACGACGAGGCAGATGCGCCCCTGGATCTCCTCGACCTCGACGACCGCGCGCATGATGATCGAGCCGCGGCCCGTGCGGTACGCGTCCTCGATCGCCCGGTGCCCGAGGATCGTCGCCCCGGTGGGGAAGTCCGGGCCCTTGATCCGCTGGATCAGCGCCTCGAGGAGCTCCTCGTGCGTCGCCTCGGCGTGGTCGAGGTGCCACAGGACGCCCTCGGCGACCTCGCGCAGGTTGTGCGGGGGGATGTTCGTGGCCATGCCGACCGCGATGCCCGACGACCCGTTGACCAGGAGGTTCGGGAACCGCGAGGGCAGCACGACCGGCTCCTGCGTGCGCCCGTCGTAGTTGTCCTGGAAGTCGACGGTGTCCTCGTTGATGTCACGGACCATCTCCATCGACAACGGAGCCATCCGGCACTCCGTGTACCGCGGTGCAGCTGCGGGGTCGTTGCCCGGCGAACCGAAGTTCCCCTGCCCGGACACGAGCGGGTAGCGCATCGACCAGTCCTGGACGAGGCGCACGAGCGCGTCGTAGATCGACGTGTCACCGTGCGGGTGGAACTTGCCCATGACGTCGCCGACGACGCGCGTGCACTTGGAGAACTGCCGGTCCGGGCGGTAGCCGCCGTCGTACATCGCGTAGAGCACGCGGCGGTGGACGGGCTTGAGCCCGTCGCGCACGTCGGGCAGCGCACGACCCACGATGACGGACATCGCGTAGTCGAGGTACGACCGCTGCATCTCGAGCTGCAGGTCGACCTGCTCGATGTCGCCGTGCTCGATGTCGGTGGGAAGGTCAGTCACGGATCAGGTCCTTAGCTGTGCGGCTCGGTGGGCGCGGGGGCGTCAAGGGGCGCGTCCTCAGATGTCGAGGAAGCGCACGTCCTTGGCGTTGCGCTGGATGAAGGACCGGCGGGCCTCGACGTCCTCACCCATGAGGATCGCGAAGGTCTCGTCGGCCGCGGCGGCGTCGTCGAGGTTGACCTGCAGCAGCGTGCGGTGCTCGGGCGACATCGTGGTCTCCCACAGCTCCGAGTAGTCCATCTCACCGAGACCCTTGTAGCGCTGGATCGCGTTCTCCTTGGGGATCCGCTTGCCCGCGGCCTGCCCCTCGACGAGGAACTGGTCACGCTCACGGTCGGAGTACACGTAGTCGTGCGGCGCGTTGGTCCACTTGATGCGGTACAGCGGCGGCTGCGCGAGGAACACATTGCCGCTCTCGATGAGCGGGCGCATGTACCGGAAGAGCAGCGTGAGCAGCAGCGTGCAGATGTGCTGGCCGTCGACGTCGGCATCGGCCATGAGGACGATCTTGTGGTACCGCAGCTTGGCGAGGTCGAAGTCCTCGCCGATGCCGGTACCGAACGCCGTGATGAGCGCCTGGATCTCCATGTTGCCGAGCGCCCGGTCGAGCCGCGCACGCTCGACGTTCAGGATCTTCCCGCGCAGCGGGAGGATCGCCTGTGTGCGCGGGTTGCGCCCACGGACGGCCGAACCACCGGCCGAGTCGCCCTCGACGATGAAGATCTCGCACTCTTCGGGCCGGTTCGACTGGCAGTCGCGGAGCTTGCCCGGCATGCCGCCGGACTCGAGCAGGCCCTTGCGCCGGGTCGCCTCCCGCGCCTTGCGCGCGGCCATGCGCGCGGCCGCGGCCTGGATCGACTTGCGGATGACGTCGCGCGCCTCGGTGGGGTGCGCGTCGAGCCACGCCCCGAGCTGCTCGTTGACGACCTTCTGCACGAACGTCTTGGCCTCGGTGTTGCCGAGCTTCGTCTTCGTCTGACCCTCGAACTGCGGCTCGCCGAGCTTGATCGACAGGACAGCCGTGAGTCCCTCGCGGATGTCGTCACCCGTGAGGTTCTCGTCCTTCTCCTTGATGATCGTCTTCTCGCGCGCGTACCGGTTCATGAGCGAGGTCATCGCCGCACGGAAGCCCTCCTCGTGCGTGCCGCCCTCGGTCGTCGCGATGGTGTTCGCGTAGGTGTGGACCGACTCGGAGTACGCGTTGGTCCACTGCAGGGCGATCTCGACCGAGATGCGCCGCTCCTTGTCCTCGGACTCGAAGTCGATGATCTCGGGGTGGATCACCTCGACCTTCTTCGCCGAGTTGAGGTGGCGGACGTAGTCGATGAGCCCGCCCTCGTAGCGGTAGGTCACGGTGCGCATCGACGCCGGCGCCTCGGGGTTGGACGGGTCCCGCTCGACACCGTCCGACTGCGCGATCTCGTCCTCGGTGCCCGTGTGCTCGGGACGCTCGTCGGTGAGCGAGATCTGCAGGCCCTTGTTGAGGAAGGCCATCTGCTGGAAGCGTGAACGCAACGTCTCGAAGTCGTAGGTCGTCGTCTCGAAGACGGCGTCGCTCGCCCAGAACGTGATGGTCGTGCCCGTGTGGTCGGCCTTCTCGCCCTTCGCGAGGGGCGCCTGCGGGACGCCGTCGCGGTAGCTCTGCCGCCACACCGACTCGTCGCGGCGGACCTCGACCTCGAGGCGCGACGACAGCGCGTTCACGACGGAGACCCCGACACCGTGCAGACCGCCCGAGACCGCGTAGCCGGCGCCCCCGAACTTCCCGCCCGCGTGCAGGACCGTCAGGACGACCTCGATGGCCGGCTTGCCCTCGGACTTGACGATGTCGACCGGGATGCCGCGGCCGTTGTCGACGACGCGTACGCCACCGTCCGCGAGGAGCGTCACCTCGATGTGGTCGCAGTACCCCGCGAGGGCCTCGTCGACCGAGTTGTCCACCACCTCGTAGACCAGGTGGTGCAGCCCGCGCGCTCCGGTCGAACCGATGTACATGCCGGGTCGCTTACGGACGGCGTCGAGACCCTCGAGGACGGTGATCGCACTCGCGTCGTAGCCGCCGTTCGATGCTGCGGGGGGAGCGCCTTCGCTGGCGACAGATCCGGTGGAAGCGCTCTTCTCGGCCACGGGCGGTGGTACTCCTCAAGGTCTCACACGCGAATGGGGCGGCCCTCTGAGGTGTCAGAGGGCGGATCACTCCACTTCGCTGGAGTTCCAGGCACAGACGCGCCAGGAATGACCTTCACAGTCTACCTGGCGAAGCGCGCCGGGCCCGCTCTTCACACCCTGTGACGCGCGGTCGTTCGCGGGGTCGTCTTCCGTGTCATCCCCAGGGTCATCCCCAGGTGTCGCGCGGACCCCGTCCGGGGACGGAGCGCGGTCCTCGCTTGAACCCCGGACCGGCCGGCCCGACCACGTGGATCTCGCGGACGACGTCCTCACCGACGTCATCCGCGAGCCGGCGCAACAGCTGGGGGACGAGGAGGCGGACCTGGGTGGCCCACGCCGTCGAGTCGGTCCGCACCGTGAGGATGCCGGCGTCGAAGGTCTCGGGCTCGCAGTGGTCGGCGATCTGGTCGCCCATGACGTCCCGCCACCGCCCGATGACACCGCCGACCGACACGTCCTGGACCCAGCCGCGATCCCGCAGCAGCCGCGCGAGCGTGTCGGCGACCGTCTGCGGGTCGCGACCGTCGCGACCGGGCGAACCCCGGGGTGGGTCGAGGGGCGAGCGGCGCTTGGCCGCCTGACCCGGGTAGATGCCTCGCGACTTCGCCCCGGCCTTCGCGCGTTCGAGTGCTGCACGGGCCACGCTCCGGGGCGGCGTCAGCTCGATGAACGCTCCGACGGGTGCGCCGTCGGGCGGCTCGGCGACGGGTCTCGGCACCCTCTCAGCCGTCTCGGCGGCTGCTGACTCGGTCCCGGACGGGTCTGCGCCTGTCCCGGACGGGTCTGCGCCCGTCTCGTCAGAGGACACGCGCCACCTCGCCGCCCATGACGTCGACGCGTGCACCGGCGAGCTGCTCGGGCACGTCCCCCGGGACCGCCGCGGTGATGATCACCTGCCGCGCGGGCGCGACCAGCTCGGCCAGACGGTCCCGGCGCCGGACGTCGAGCTCAGCGAACACGTCGTCGAGGATCAGGACCGGCTCACCGTCCTCGCCCCAGTCCGCCAT
>DASVMA010000277.1:0-3124 GCA_036384595.1 Cellulomonas sp.
GCCGCGTCATGATCGTGTCGATCCCCGGCCCGACGAGGGCCGCCGGACGGAGCACCGTGACCAGCCCCGGGTTGCGCCGCGCGAACCGGGCGAGCACCGCCTCGGCCGCGAGGAGGTCCCCCACGACACCCTCGGGCAGCCCACCGGCCGGGGAGATGACCGGTGCGTCGTCCGTGATGACGGCCTGGTCGGGTGCCGCGCCGTGGACCATCGCGGACGTGACGACGACGACGTGGGCCACGCGCGAAGCCTTCGCCGCCGCGAGAGCCCGCTCCACCAGGGCGACGACCTCGGCTCGACGACGGGCCGGCGGGATGGCCCACGACGCCGCCAGGTCACCCCGGTGCGGGACGACGACCAGCGCGCCGACGTCCGCGAGCGTCGTCTCGGGTGCGCTCGACGGCAGGTCGTCGAGCACGCGGACCGGCCGCCTGCCGTCCGCCGAGAACCACGCGCCGATGCCCGCGGCGACCGGGCCGGGCCCGACGACGACGACCTCTCGCGGGTCCGCGCCGTCGGGGAGGCCCTCCTGGGGGTCGCCCGCTCCCCTGCGCCCTGAGCGAACCTGGCCGCGCGCCATCCGTCGATCCCGTCCCATGTGGTTACCGTGGAGCTTCTTGGCCCATCGTCCCAGGAGTTCGCCGATGAGCATCGACCGCCCCTCCGGATCCACCCCCGGCGGAGACGACGTGCCCGCATGGGAGCAGATGCTCCGCCAGATGTTCGGGCCCGACACCGACGAGGCCCTGCGTCAGCTGCGCGCGCAGGGCATGGACCCGGCCGCCATGGCCGCCGCGTCGGGGCTCCCGGACGACCCTGCCATGCTCGGCCAGGTGCTCGAGCAGATCCAACGCCTGCTCACGGCGTCAGGCAGCGGCCCGGTCAACTGGGACGTCGCGCACGACGTGGCACGGCAGGCGGCGGTCGCCGAGGGCGACCCGGTCGTGGCTGCGCCGCAGGCCCGCAAGGTCGCCGAGGCGTTCTCGGTCGCCGAGCTGTGGCTCGACGCCGTGACGGACCTGCCGCCCGCGGGCGGACCGGTCCGGGCACTCAGCCGCTCCGAGTGGGTCGAGCAGACCCTGCCGGCGTGGCGGATCCTGACCGAGCCCGTCGCGTCCTCGCTGTCTACCGCGCTCGCGGGGGCGCTCGCCCAGACGCTGCCGGAGTTCGACGCCGACGACGCGCCCGCCATCCCCGGTCTCGGGTTCCCCGCCGCGGGCGCCGACCGGGCCCAGCTCATCCGCCAGCTCGGCTCGGCCGTCTTCGGGATGCAGGTCGGCCAGGCCGCCGGGACGCTCTCCCGCGAGGTGTTCGGGCTGACCGACATCGGCCTGCCGCTCGTCAAGGAGCCGTCGACGGCCCTCGTGCCGAGCAACGTCGACGAGTTCGCCGAAGGCCTCGACGCGCCCGTCGAGGAGGTGCGCCTCTTCCTCGCGCTGCGTGAGGCCGCCCTCGCCCGGCTGTTCACGCACGTCGGCTGGCTGCGCGGGCACCTGCTCGGCAGTGTCGCCGCGTACGCCCGCGGCATCACCATCGACCTCGAGTCGCTCGAGGACGCGGTGCACGCGATCGACCCCACCGACCCGGCCGCCCTCCAGGGCGCCTTGTCGAGCGGCGTGTTCGCCCCGCAGACCACCCCCGAGCAGCAGGCCGTGCTCGACCGCCTCGAGACCTCCCTCGCTCTCGTCGAGGGGTGGGTCGACGAGGTCAGCGCCGCGGCCGCCCTGCCGCACCTGCCGCACGCCGTCGCGCTGCGCGAGATGATCCGGCGTCGCCGCGCGGCGGGCGGACCCGCCGAGCAGACCTTCGCGACCCTCGTCGGGCTCGAGCTGCGCCCCCGCCGGCTGCGGGAGGCCGCGACGCTGTGGGCACAGATCGCGCTCGACGGCGGGACGACCGCCCGCGACTCGGTGTGGGACCACCCGGACCTGCTCCCGACGACCGAGGACCTCGACGACCCGTCGGGCTACGCCGCGCGGCGCACCGCCACGCAGGACGCGCAGTCGGAGATCGACCGTGCGCTCGCGGAGATCCTCGGCGAGGACCCGGGCTCAGCGACCGAGTGAGTCGTCGGGCTCGTCGGGCTCGATGACGTCGTCGTCGAGCTCCTCCACCTCGATCACGTCGTCGCCCGGCGCGTCCGTCGCGGGCGCCTCGTCGTCCAGCTCGCTCGCGCTCTGCGGCGCGAACGCCACGCCCTCGAGGAACCCCCTGGCACGCTCGGTGCGCGGGTAGACCGCGAGCGTCGCCCAGAACTCGGGACCGTGCCCGGCATGCAGCAGGTGCGTGAGCTCGTGCATCAGGACGTAGTCGAGGACCCAGGCCGGCATGCCGCGCACCCGGTCGGAGATGCGGATCGTCCCGTCGATCGACGTGCACGACCCCCAGCGCCGGCCCTGGTTGCTCGACCACGTGACGCTCGCGGGCCGCGCCTTGCCGCCCAGGTAGCGGGCGGACAGCTCGGCTGCGCGCGTCGCGAGCTCGTCGTCGGACGGGCGGCGGCGCTGCTCTTGAGACGCGAGGCGCGTGACCATCCGGCGGACCCACTCGCGCTCCTGGGCGCGGGTGAAGCGCGCGGGGATGGCGACGACCGTGCGGTCGCCCTCACGGAACGCCGTCACGGTCCGCACCCGGTTCCGCGATCGGCGGACCTCTACCTCGGGTTCACGCACTGGGTCCCGTGACGGTTGCACCCGCAGAACGCTAGCGGGTCCCACGACCTGCGACATCGCAGAACGCCACCCAGGTGTCCTGTGGAGGACGCGCACGCGCGGGAATGGCGGCGTGCCAGTCTTCGCGGCATCGACAACCGCCTCGAAGAAGGGTCGCCATGCGCCTGCGCCCCGGCCTGCGTGTGCTCCGTCGGACCGACGCCGAGGTCCAGATCGGGACGGACGCCCGCTGGGCCGTGCGCCTGGGCGGGCTCGGTCCCGGCGAGACCCGCCTCCTGTGCCTGCTGGACGACGATCCGGAGCTCGACTCGCTCGTCGACCGGGCGCGAGCGTGCGGCGTGACCGACGTGCGCGCCACCGAGCTGCTCGACGCACTGCACGCCGCCCGCCTCACGTCCCAGACCCCGACGAGCCGCCGACCCCAGGTGCGGACGGCCGCGAGCGCCGACGCT
>DASVMA010000278.1:0-10776 GCA_036384595.1 Cellulomonas sp.
GACGACGCCGACGGTCGCGCAGGCCAGCAGCGTGCCGCTCGACGCCGGCTGCCGCGACGCCGCCCAGAACTCCGCGAGCGAGCGGCCGAACCGGCCCGTCGGTGCCAGGACCGCAGGTGACAGCGCCGACGCGCCGGGGAGGGAGACTTCCGGGAGACGGGCGGCAGGGATGCGCGGATCGCTCATGGGGCCAACCTAGGAGCGGCCTGTGCGACGCGTGGCCGTCCTGCCCGCGGGTCCCGTGCAGGTTGTGTGCGCGGGCGTGCGGGTGCCGTGCGGACACCGGCAGCACAGTGCATCAGGCGCATCATGGAGTGCCACCGGTGGCCGATAGGACGGCTGCCACGGCAGACTCCTGCAGCCGGACCCACCGTGGCTCGCCGATGCCCGCACCACCCGGAACCGACTGCGGTCCGGCCCGTCCGATCGGATGCCCCGGAGCCATGAGACGCACCCGAGCCGCCACGGCTCTCCCCACGGCCCTGGACCTGCCCGCCGTCGTCCTCGTCGTGGCGCTCGCCGCGATCGCCTTCGTGACAGCGCCGACCCCTGCCACCGCCTCGGCCACCACCGCACCGACCGCCCCCGCCACCGCCTCGGCGCAGCTGACACCGCCGAGCGGCCTCCTGTTCGGCGCCTTCGTCGCCAAGCAGGACTCGACGACCGACGTCGAGACGTCGGTGAGCGCGTTCGAGCAGCAGATCGGCCGCAAGCTCGACCTCGTCAGGTTCTACGTCCGGTGGGACACGCCGCTGATGCCCGACGCGGTGGTGCGGTCCGTCGCGCGCGACCGCACTCCGGTGCTCTCGATCACGCCGAAGAAGGAAGACGGCACCAAGCTCTCGTGGGCGTCGATCGCCGCGGGCGACCAGGACGCCCGGATCCGCGAGCAGGCCGCCGCCGTGGCAGGCCTCGGCGTGCCTGTGTTCCTCGTGTTCCAGCACGAGCCCGACATGGCGACGGGGTACGGCTCTCCGGCCGAGTTCCGCGCGGCGTGGCGGCACTACGTCGAGGTGTTCCGGCAGCAGGGGGTCACGAACGCCGCGTGGACCTGGGTGATGACCCCGACCGGCTTCGCTGCGACCGCGAGCACGCCGGCGGGCGACTTCTACCCCGGGGACGACGTCGTCGACTGGATCGCCCTCGA
This sequence comes from Cellulomonas sp., assembly GCA_036384595.1. Taxonomy (GTDB): domain Bacteria; phylum Actinomycetota; class Actinomycetes; order Actinomycetales; family Cellulomonadaceae; genus Cellulomonas_A. The sequence goes on from DASVMA010000278.1 coordinate 1,148, forward strand.
CCCGTACAACTGGTACGGGTGCGCACCGTCGGTGCCCACCGCGTGGCAGTCGATGGCCCAGGCTGCGGGGCCGTTCCGCACCTGGGCCCAGCCGCACGGCAAGCCTCTGATGCTCGCCGAGTGGGGCTCCGTCGAGGACCCCGCCGATCCCGCCCGCCGGGCCGACTGGTACCGGGAGACGCTGGCGATGTCGACGTCCTGGCCGGAGCTCAAGGCGATCTCCGCGTTCGACGCGACCGGGAACTGCGCGTGGCGCGTGGACTCGACCCCCACCGCCCTGCAGGGGTTCGTGGATGCCGGGGACACCGCCGCCGCGCACGGCCGGGCGAGCGCTCTCCTGACGCCGTCGACCACCGTGGGTGCCGTGCCCCTGACCGTCGCGTTCGACGCGTCCCGCAGCACCGGCAGCGCGTCCCGCACGGCGACCGGGGTGACCAGCTGGAGCCTCGACCTCGGTGACGGCACGTCCCAGTCCGGGCAGGGCCAGCCGCCCGCAGCGATCGCCCACACCTACGCGACCGGCACGTTCACCGCACGGCTCGTCGTGACGGACGCGACCGGCGACACCGCGTCCGACACCCGCACGGTCACCGCTGCGCCACCCCCGGCGGTGACAGGCTCCGAGCGGGACGTCACCACGACGTCGATGGGCCTGTACGCCTGGGTGAACCCCGTAGGCCTGACCGGGACCGCCCGGTTCGAGTGGGGCACGACGACGGCATACGGCAGCACGAGCGCGAGCTACGACCTCGCCGCGACGACCTCGGCCCAGCAGCTGAGCCACACCGCGTCCGGGCTCACGCCGGGCACCCGCTACTACTGGCGCATCACGGCGACGACCGCTGCCGGGACCACCGTGCTGGCCAGGTCCGCGGGGACCGTCGGCGCCCCGAGCCTGAGCTGGAGCAACGTCACCGGTCTCACCGCGACGGGGGCGGTCCTGAGCGCAGGCGTGGACCCGCACCGGCTCGCCACGACGACCTGGGTCGAGTGGGGACCGACGTCCGCACTCGGCCAGAGCACCGCCACGACGGCGGTCGCCGCGGGGACGTCCGCGGTGACGGTCCGCTTCACGCTCAGCGGGCTGGCCGCACAGACCACGTACCGCTACCGCTGGGTCGCGTCGAACTCGCAGGGCACGACGTACGGACCGACGGTGAGCTTCACGACAACGGCGGGCTGAACCCCCAGAGCCGCCGACCTGCCGACCACGGCGCCCACCCGTACGCTGACCGCGTGATCGTGACCGTCGGCCGCCGCGCCGCCCTCGCTCCCGCCGGGAGCCGTGCATGAACGTCGCCACTGTGGTCATCGTCGTCCTGCTGCTGCTCGCCGCCGTCCACGGCTATCGCGCGGGGCTCGGCCGGATCGTGCTGCCGACCGCCGGGTACGTCGCCGGCTTCCTGCTCGGTGTGCGGGTCGTCGCACCGCTCGTGATGCGCTCGATCGACGCACCGGTCGGCAAGGTGGTCTCCGCGGCCCTCGCCACGCTCGCACTCTCGCTGATCGGCGGCGCCATCGGCAGCGTCGCGGCGCGTCGGTTCGACCGGGCGAGCGACCGCCTGCACCTGGGCCCCGTGACGCGAACACTGGGGGCGGCGCTCCAGGCGGCCATGGTCCTGTTCCTCGCCTGGCTGCTCGCCTCGGGGCTGACGACCGTCGAGGCGTACGGGATCGGCCGGCAGGTCCAGGCGTCGCCGATCATCCGCGCGCTCAACTCGGCGCTGCCGACGCCGCCCGACCTCGTCTCGCGGCTCAAGGGCATCATCAGCCCCAACGGCTTCCCGAACGTGTTCCTGGGCGGGGAGCCGAACCCCACGCCGGTCACTCCCGGTGGGCCGGTCGACGCCACCGTCCTGGCGACGGCCGAGAAGTCGGTCGTCCAGCTCGTCGGGCCGGGGTGCGGCGGCGAGGTCGATGGGTCGGGCGTCGTGATCGCGCCGGGCATCGTCGTCACCAACGCGCACGTCGTCGCCGGCGTCCGGCGGCCCACCGTCGTCGACGGCGCCGGGCAGCACGAGGCGACCGTCGTGCTCTTCGACCCTGACGAGGACCTGGCCGTCCTGACTGTGTCCAAGCTCAAGGCTCCCGCGCTCGCCACCGACCTGGACACGCTCGCGCCGGGTTCGCGCGGCGCCGTCGTCGGCTACCCGGGCGGCGGGCCCCTGCGTTCGGACGACGCCGTCGTGGTCGACTCGATGACCGCGGTGGGGCAGAACATCTACGGCCAGGGCTCGGTCCGCCGCCTCGTCTACCAGCTCAGCGCCAACATCCAGCCGGGCAACTCCGGCGGTCCGCTGATCACCGCCGACGGGCGGGTCGGAGGCATCGTGTTCGCGAAGTCCGTCAACCAGGACGCGGTCGGCTACGCGCTCGTCTGGAAGGAGGTCGCGGCCGAGGTCGACGCCGCCAAGACCCTCACGGCGGCTGTCCCGACGGGGGCCTGCAGCGTCGAGTGAGCCGGCGGCCTCGGTGCCGGGGTCAGAGCGCAGCGGTCACCGCGCGGGGCTCGGGGCGCGAGGTCCGGGTCTCAGGGCGTGAGGCTCAGGGCGTGATCGGCTCGGCCAGCGCCGCGAGGAGCACGTCGCGATCCCCGGTGACCTCGACGTCCGCGTCGTCGGGCGACCTGCGGCCCCACAGCAGCAGGGCCAGGACGGCTGCGGGCGCGCGGACCTGGACGACCGCCGGGCCGTCGTCGGCGGTGTCGAGCCGCCATGTGCGGTCGACGTCCGACGCCACGAGCTCGATCGCCGACGGCAGCCGCGGCATGCGACCCCTGCTCACCTGGCGCGGCTGCATCACGGTGACGACCTCGTCGACGGTGTCGGCCCACACCTCGGGCCGCACGTCGAGCCCGAGCCCACCGGCCGCGCGGAGGTCCCAGAGGTGCACGAGCGTCTCGTGCAGCTGGCGTCGCCGCCAGAACGAGGCCGGCCCCCGCCCGAGCAAGGTCGACCCGATCGCGTCCGGGCCGAGCTCGACGAGGGTGTCCCGCAGCTCGCCGGCGTGGTCACGGTAGAGCTCCTCGAGCACGAACGGCCCCTGCCCGAGCGGCTTCTCCCGCGTGCTGCGGGCCTTCGCGGCTGCCCAGTGGTGGACTCGCGCGAGGTGCTCGACGAGGTCGCTGACTCGCCAGTCGCCGCACCACGGGACGGGGGTGGCGGGGTCGACGGCGCCGATCGTGGCCGCGAACGCGTCCTGGACGACGATGAGCTCGGCCAGGTGGTCGAGATGACCCGGCGTGGCGCTCATGCGACCAGGGCCGCGACGGCGGTCACGACCGCGAGCAGCGGCAGCGTCCCCTGGGTCGCGGCCGCCCGCGCCATCGTCCGCTCCGAGGCGACGAGCACCACGGCCGCCGCCAGCATCGACCCGCACGACGCCAGCACGAGCGCGAGCCCGACCCCGTGCTGCCCGCTCGCCGCGACCACGGCGCCGACGAGGGCGCCGATGCCGAGGAACAGGTTGTAGAAGCCCTGGTTGTACGCCCACGGGCGGACGACCGGGACGTCCTCGCTGCGGACCGCGAACCGTGCGTGGATCGACGGCCGGTCGAACAGCACCGACTCCATGACGAAGATCCACACATGCAGGAGACCGGCGAGGGCGGCGAGCACGACCGCGGCGATGAGCATCCGCGCAGTATGTCGCGGATCGCCCGACGACGGCTCGACCGACGCCTCAGGCAGCCAGGCGGTGCACGACCCCCAGGGCATCCAGCTGGTCCTTCAGATCCACCAGGTCGGTGCGGATGCGCTCGGCGTTCGCCTCCCAGACGAGGGCTTCCGACTCCATCCCCCACACCTCGGCGTAGCCGCGGGCCCGGAACACCGCCAGGCTCAGGCGCACCGTCATGTCGCGCACCCGGGCCTGCAGCAGCACAGCCTGCTGGTCGACGTCGCGCGCGGCGTCGCGATCGGCGGCGAGCCGACTGCTGTCCTGCGCTGGGAGCGGTCTCATGTTGCGCACATCGGCAGCATGCGCCTGTTCGTGAGAGGTTGCAGCCCCGCCACGCCGAGCGGGTCAGGTCACCTCGGCAGGCTCTTCTCGGCGCGCGCGATGATCTCCGCGAGCACGTCCGGCTCGTACACGTCGCCCGCGTCGACCGGTCCGCCGTCGTGCTCCGCCCACTGCCAGTGCGGCGTGACCGGCTGCTCAGCACCGGCGGCACCGATCCGCAGGTCCAGCACGGCGGCGTACTGGTAGCCGAACCGGGCCTGCAGGGCACGTGCACGCCCGAAGTCACCGGCGGCGGCCTTGTCCACGTCCACGTCGGCGCGGTCGGTCGCGAGCTCGAGCAGCAGCAGGTTGTGCTCGGGCCCGAGCTTGCCGCGGTGGTGGACGATGAGGTCCGGGATGCGCCGTCCCTCGTCGTCGACGAGCCGCACCGACTCCTCCAGGTGCATGCCCGAGCGGTTGTACTCGCAGTCGATGTCCCAGGTCTCCTCGACCATCGGGCGCAGGTACCAGCCGAGGTGGAACGCCACGGCTCGCTCGCTGGGGCGACTCGTGCCCGCGGCCAGGCTGAGCAGGGACCACTCGTTGACGATGGTCGTCGTCAGCGCGATGCGGACACGGTTCTGGAGGTCGGCAAGTTGCATGTGCCGACGATACTGGCCGACGTCGTCCCCCCACTGGGCCGGAAGTCGCGACGCACCGCGTCCCTGGTCTGCGTCGGCCCGCGCGTCAGCTGCCCGGCATGACGAGGACCCATGGCGAGCCACCGGTCACCGAGACGCCCGGCTCCTGGCCCTGCGACCACCACTTGGCCTGGTACGGCACCAGCCCGAGCTGCACACGCGACCCGGCGACGTACGCCTGCGTGGTGCTCCACTGGGGGTAGCTCCCCGCGGGCAGCGTCGGCATCGGGGCCGGCGTGTCGCTGGGCAGCACGGGACCGAGCAGCGTCCACGGCGAGTCCTGGGCACTCGCGACGGGGGTGTCGGGAGCGAAGCCGCTGGTCCAGTAACGGGCCTGGAAGACCTGGTGGTGCCAGACCGTCTTCGTCCCGCCCGGATACGCGCCCAGCGGGTCCCAGATCGGGAACGGGCTGTGTGCGGGGTCGTCGGCGCCGTCGAGCACCACCGCCGGCGCGCTGGTCGCGGCGGAGGCAGACGGTCGGGGAGCGACGACGGCGAGCGGCAGGTCGGCCGCCAGCACCGTCGCGAAGTGCTGCGTGCCCTGGTCGATCCCGCTGCACGAGGTCTGCACGACCGAGAGCACGGACGGCAGCGGGGGGCCGCAGGTGGCATCGCGGTTGAGCGACCACATCGACACCTGGCCGATCCCGTGCTCGCGCGCGAACTGGTTGATGACGACGGCGTCGGCGAGGGTCAGCTGCTCCGTCGCGACGTCGTTCTGACCGATCATCGGCGTGATGCCGACCTTGCCCCACGCCTCGGCGTCGCCGATCGCCTGCCCGGAACGCGCGTACGCCGCTCGCACCTGGTCGTGCAGGGAGGTCGACGCCTGCAGGACGACCCCCGACAGCGGCTCGCTCGGCGTGGTGGCCGTCCCGAAGTCCATCGTCATGCCGTTGACGCCCGCGACGTCCACGCCGGCGGACAGCATGCCCGCGACGACGGCAGCGCCCTCGTCGGTGAGCCCGGTCGGTGCGACGGGCAGGGTCAGCCAGACGGCCAGGCTCTTGCCGGACGCGATCGCGGCGTCCTGGACGGCCTTCACGGCGGTGGCTCGGCGGGCCGCGCCTGCCGTGTCCGCGAGAACCGCGCCCTCGAGGTCGAGATCGATGCTGGTCAGCTCATACCGGTCGACGACCGACGCGTAGGCCGTGCGCAGGGCTGTCGGGTCGGTGCACGCCGAGGCCAGCTCGTCGCCCCGCTGGCCGCCGAACGAGACGCGCGCCTGGCCGCCCGTGAGTCGCAGCTGGGAGATGCGGCGGTCCAGCTGGAGGTCGGAGGCCGCGCCGTCGAGCGTGTACGCCCCGCCCCACATGGGGACGCACGGATGATCGGGCCCCGCGACGACGAACGACAGGATCACGTTCGACTGCGCCGGCCCGGACGGCGTCTCGAAGGGATAGGTGGGCGTCACGGTGACGTCGACGTAGGCCGCGAAGGCCGACGGTGGCGTCGTCGTGGGAGTGGTGACCAGAGCGGAGACGGCATGGACGCCCGTCCAGCTCACGGCTGCCGTCGCGAGCAGGACGACGCCGACCCGCACGAGCGAAATCCGCGTCCGGCGAGCATGCGGGACGGCGGCGGGCGTGGCAGTCATGACAACCTCTCGTGGGCGCGCGTCTCGCCGCGGCGGGGTGGGGGTACCTCGGCGACCGGGATGCTGGACCTCCGGCTGGCCACCTCGACGTGGTCCGGGCCGAAGTACAGCACCGACTCCCAGTCCAGATCGGCCGCGCGGGTCCCCTCCGGCTGCTGGGGACGAGGTTCCGCGACGGGCACCCGCACCCAGTGCGCGATGCCGAGCAGCACGTCGGCGATCGAGTTGCGCACGCCGACGAACGCGACGATGGCGTAGCAGGTCAGCACCCCGTTGAACGCGGCGAAGACACCGTTGCTCCAGTTCCGCGTGTGGATGTCGTTGACCAGCGTGTAGAACGAGAAGGCTGCGACGAGGTAGCCCGAGAGGACGTAGAGCGCGGGCGCCGCGGTGCGGTTCTGCACCTTGGGCGTGCGGGCGAACGCGATCTTCGACTTGGCGGCCGCCTGCTGGAGCGACTTCAGCGTCCCGGCGAGGTTGACCGGGAGCAGCAGAAGGTTGAACGCGTAGACACGCAGCACGTCCGTGCGCTTGTAGCCGAGCCGGTGGAAGTCGGAGGCCATCGCCAGGAAGTACGGCAGCGCGGCCACCAGGATGATGCCGCTCAGCAGCTGGCTGTCGAACGGGAAGGCCAGGAGCAGGACGAGACCGATGCTGGCCCACGAGATCGAGGCCATGTAGTTGATCCGCAGGGCCACCGCGGCCGCCGGGACACGGTGCCCGGCCTTGCGCTCCCGGCGGGCGTAGCGCCGGAACTTGGGCGCGATCAGCAGCCCGCCGTTGGCCCACCGCGCGCGCTGCACGACGAGGGAGCCGAAGTCCGGAGGTGTCGCGCTGTAGCTGAGCCGCTCCGGATAGTTGAAGAGCGTCCAGCCGTGGGCGATCAGGTCGATGCTCGACTCGGTGTCCTCGATGACGGTGCGGTCCTGCACGTACCGTCGGACCTCCTGACCGTCGATGAACGAGACCTCGACGATGTCGTCGAGCGCAGGCTTGCGGATCACGGCGTTGGCGCCGACCCAGAACGTCGCCCCGAAGTAGGTCAGGCCCTGGTGGACGAGGTGCTGGATGTCGGTCGTGGCACCCGCGATCCGCTCGAGCCTGGTGCTCGCGCCCCGGAATGCCGAGTAGGGCGTCTGGATGACGGCGATCCGCTCGTTGCCCGGAAGCTCGAGCTGGTACACGAGCCGCAGGCAGTACTCCCGCAGCAGGACGCTGTCCGCGTCGAGCGTGAGGAGGTAGTCGCTGTCGGGGATCACGATCGCGTCGTCACGGTCGGTGTCCCGCAGGACGAGGCCGATGCGCGTCTGGATCTGGCGGAACCGGCGACCCATGAGCCCGATGTAGGCGTTCAGGTTCATCGCCTTGTTCGCATCGTGCGGCAGGTGCGCGTACAGCTTGCGCTCGAACGACGAGATGTCCGCCTCGAACGTCCAGACGAGCCGGCGGCAGAGCTGCACGAGTCGCTCGGCGGGGACGAGCGCGCCCTGGTCGAGCGCCCCGAAGAGCGCCCGGGCCGTGGTCTCGATGTCGCCCGCCAGTGCGCCCAGGACCTCGTCGGCCAGGAAGTCGTCGGCGTTCGAGGTGCGGGGATACGTGCGCGCCTGCTCCCGGAGCCACTCACCGGCCCAGACGAAGTCGAGCGCCAGCGAGCGCAGCTCGCCCGTCGAGCTCGGGCCACCGGTCAGCGCCGCCGCCTCGAGGTCGGTCAGGGAGGCCGAGAACCTCGCGTGCGGCTCGCTCAGCAGGTCCGTGAGCTCTGCGGGCAGCGACCGGCAGCCCGCGAGGTCGGCCATCGCCGCCGGGTCGTCGGGCGACGGCGGGTCGTCGAGAAGCAGCACGATCCGCATCCCGGGGTACTCCTGGAGCGCCGCCGAGAGCAACGTCGACCGGACGACGGCCGGGTCCTCGCAGTAGGACGGCACCAGGACCGTCAGCGAGGGGCGCGAGCCCGTCATGAAGGCGTCGATCTCGGCACGCGGCACCCGCACGTGACCGCGCGACCGGTACAGGGCTCCCTGACGGGCGAGGAGGTACATCAAGGCGGAGAACGTGAGCAGCGTCATCACGGCGACGTACGCGATCGTCTGCCAGAGGAGCTGGCTGTGCAGCCCGTTGTCGATGACGTTCGAGACGACGACGCGGCCGAGGTAGACGATCCACGCCACGGCGGTGGCGGCGATCGCCAGGCCGCCCAGCCAGGTCGCCGCGGTCCCCGCCGGCCCTTCCATGATCGGCAGCGGCGGACGCGGCTTCTCCGCACCCCACTGTCGACGCCGACGCGCCACGGGCACCGTCGGTGCGACGGGGCGCAGCGCCTCCTGGGGCTCGCTGGGTGGAGCGCCGTCCAGGGAAGGTGACGGGATCCGGGGCAGGAGCTCCGTGCCGTCCGGAGCGAGCGCTCTCGGCGTCGCCTCGTCAGGTAGCCGTGCATCATCCAGGCGGCCGAGCGTCACAGAGGCCCCTCACAGGTCGGTTCGACGTCCGGATCGTTCGCCACTCTGGGCATCGACACGGCGCGCTGCCGACCTTGAGCCCGTCCGCGGGTGGAAACGCGATGCTTGGTCCGGCGGCGAAGCCCGTCCCCTGGAGCTGCCCCGTCGAACCTCAGCGGAGCAGGAGGTCGGTCGACGCTCCGATGCCAGGAACGACGAAGGCCCCCGCCCGTGAGGGCTGGGGGCCTTCGTGTGGAGCCGCCTAACAGAATCGAACTGTTGACCTTCTCATTACGAGTGAGACGCTCTACCGACTGAGCTAAGGCGGCCGGTGCTGCCGAGGGACGATGCCCCCGGTGGACCGCCGCCTACTGTAACGGGCCGAGCGCCGGGTGCCAAAGCGACCGGCGCCCGGTCAGCAGCGCGTGCCGTCCGCGGGGACCGTGCCGTCCAGGAGGTACGCGTCGACCGCGCCGTTGAGGCAGTCGTTCGCGACGCCGTACGCCGTGTGCCCCTCGCCCTTGTAGGTCAGCAGCACTCCCGACGACAGCAGCTTCGACAGCGACTGCGCCCACGCGTAGGGCGTCGCGGGGTCGTTGGTCGTGCCGACGACGAGGATCGGGGCAGCGCCCTTCGCGGCGTACGAGCTCAGCGGGCCGACCTCAGGCACCGGCCACTTGGCGCAGATGACCGCGCCGTACGCGAAGTAGTACCCGACCGTGGGGGCGGCCGCCTGGATCGCGGCGGCGGACGCCTGCATGTCGGCGACGTCCGCCGACGGCTGGTCGTCGAGGCACCCGATGGCCCAGAACGCCTCGGTCGAGTTGTTCGCGTACGTGCCGTCGGGCGAGCGCTCGTAGTAGGTGTCGGCGAGGCTCAGCAGGCCCGAGCCGTCGTCGGACTGCAGCGCCTTCGTCAGGGCCGCGGTGAGGTACGTCCAGTAGCTCTTCGAGTAGA
>DASVMA010000279.1:0-12438 GCA_036384595.1 Cellulomonas sp.
GGAGAGCTCGAACAGAGCTTCGGTGAGGATGTCCGCCTGCCCCGCTCTCATGCCGACGTCATCGCGTCCCGCAAGAGCCTCAGCCCACGACTCCAGATCGTGCTCGTCCAATGTCCCCCGAAAGTGGGACTCGATGGCGCAGATGACATCGGCGATCTCTAGCTCAACGAGCTCGATTGCACAGTCCCACGGGTAGTTCGCCAGCTGCTGGATGGCTGCCGCAACTGGCCGCTTGAACTTGATCAGGTCGTTGAGAGACTCGATCCTTGCAGAATTCTCATCGGGTGTTTCCATCATGATCCCAGCTTTACCTTCGTGTGGACAATCTCGCCGTCTGGCGCAATCGTGGTCTTCGCATATCCGGTGGTGATTCCAACCGCATCTATGGTCTTGGTGTAGATCGCGTACGAGCCGGGAACACGACCAGGCACATTGGTCGAGAATTGAAGCGTGCCGCCTTCGCCATGAGCGACGGTAGTTTCCTGCGCTCCGACGGGCAACTTCTTCTTGTACCGCGCCAGGTTGGCGCTCTGCTCGGTGGTCAAGCCATCAAGCGGGTTGGTCGGCTCGTGAATGGAGAACTGCATGAGGGCGTCGCCCGCTGCAGGTTTCACGAGTCCGGCCGCGGGTTTCGCCGACTCAAGACCCGTGGACTCCGCCGTGGAGACCGCGCCACCCCGACATGCACGCGAGGAGATGGCGGCGGCCTCGTCGCTGCTGCTGACTGCCTCGGCCATGACGCGCGCGCCGGTCGCGGTGCCCCGCGTCGCGACAACACCGCCGCCTGCCGTGAGAGCGGCGATCGCCGCGTCGGGAGCGAGGTGTCCGATCGCGCGTGCCGGGCTGGTCGCCCAGGTGTCGTAGTCGATCACGTCCTTGCCGAGCTGGACGGGATCCTTGACGGCTGCGACCAGGCCGATGGCCAGGGCGGCATCGGACGCCACGGTGCCGTCGGGGTCGAGCTGGCGTCGGACCGTGCTGTGGTCCCAGACGAGGTGACCGAGCCCGTTGAACGACTCGGCGGCGCCGTGCCACAGCTCGGACCACTGGTATCCGACCTGGTTCCACAGGCCGGGGCTGATCGGTGCGTCCACGCAGGCGTCCTGGAGAGCGGCGGCTGCGTCGGTGGCGGAGCGATGAACCTGCGAGCGCGCATCGTCGAGCGAGGCGAGGGCGACGTGCTGGCCGGCAGTCGGAGTGATGGTGCCGACGAGGTCGGGGGCCGTGCAGGCAGCGGCGGCGTCGAACGACCGGATCGCGGCCCGGGCCTGGTCCTGCGCCCACTCGAGGGTCGAGGCGTGCGCGTGCAGGGCGCTCGCTGCGCTGCCCATCGCGTTCGCGGCGACGAGGATGCGCGTCCGCATCGCCGACGTCGTCTCGGAGAAGGTCGACGCCGCCTTGCCGGTCCAGCCCTGCGCCATGCCGCCGCCGATGCCCTCGGCGACCGTCGTCAGCGTCGTGGCTGTGTCGTCCAGGGCTCGCGCATCGGCCCGCACGGCGTCTGCGTCGCCGGGGATCAGTGCCGACACGTCCCGGGTGTCGCCCAGGCTCCTCGCGAGGACGCGGGTGCTCATTGCGGTGTCGACGGGTCGCTGGCGGTCTCGGCGAGGCCGGCATCGACCTCCTCGAGCCATCCCGCCGTGGACACCAGGACCGTTGCGCTGGCTCGCACGTCGTCCGCGATGGCGCGCAGGCCCCGGGCCCACCGTTCGGCGAACCCGGAGGCCGCGCTCGCCAGTGACGGGTGGCCGTAGCGTCCGCGTCGTGCCGCGATGGCGGTGCCGTCGATGTCGCTCATCGTCGCGCCGTAGCCGATGAGGAGTTCGCCCCTGCTGCGCAGCTCAGCCGTCTCGACCTGCAGATCTGCCGTCACGTCTCTCCCCGCGGTTGCTCTCGCCTCATGAACCTGAGAGCAACCTAGGGGGGTGTGTCCGATGTGTGACGGTTGTCCACAACCCCGATGTGGCCCCGGTCGTGACCGGGGCGGGAGTCAGGAGTCGCGCGCGGTGAGGATGATCGGGCCGTCCTTGGTGATCGCGACGGTGTGCTCGGCATGGGCCGCGATCGAACCGTCGGCCGTCCGGATGGTCCAGCCGTCGGGGTCGATGACGTACTCGTCGCCGCCGGCCATGAACCACGGCTCGATGGCGATGACCAGTCCTGGCTTGAGCTTCTGACCGGTCCCGGCGCGACCGAGGTTCGGGACGTGCGGGTCCTCGTGCATCGTCCGGCCGACGCCATGCCCGCCGAAGTCGGCGTTGATGCCGTACCCGGCCGCGCGCCCGATGGCGCCGATCGCCGCGGAGATGTCTCCCATGCGGTTGCCGGGCCTGGCAGCGGCGATCCCGGCCGCGAGGGCCCGCTCGGTCGTCTCGATGAGCTTCGTCGCGGCCTCAGTCGGCGTGCCGACCTGGAACGTGATCGCGGAGTCCGCCACCCAGCCCTGCACCTGCGCGGCGAAGTCGACGCTCAGGACGTCGCCGTCGACCAGGACGTAGTCCGAGGGCAGGCCGTGCAGCGCGGCGTCGTTGACCGACGTGCACAGCACGCCCGGGTAGGGGATCGCACCGAACGACGGGTGGTAGCCGAGGTAGACCGAGTGGGCGCCGGCCGCGTCGATGAGCGCGTGCGCGTGGGCGTCGAGGTCACGCAGGCTGACGCCGACCTTCGCGTAGTCGCGCAGCGACACGAGGACGCTCGCGATGAACTTCCCGGCAGGCCGCATGGCGTTGATCTCGGCAGGTGTCTTGAGCTGGCCCATGGGTCCAGACTCTCACCGTCCGGAGCGCCGCACGTCCGTACGTCCGCGATCGGGGGCCGTTCACGGCGCTGGGCGTGGGACAGCCCGTGGGCTGGTTCCCCTGACGGGGTCCCTGCCGCGAAGGACGAGATCGCGGCTCCCACGGGCTGCGGTGACTGCCTGGTACTCGCTCGCCGCCCGACCCGGCAGGGGTCCAGGTGGCACTGCGGGGGGACCGAGTCAGTCCGTCCGAATGCTCGGGCGACTAGCGGACAGTCACCTCACGCGTCCCAAGAATCTTCACTCGGGGACCACCTCCTTTCCCATGTGCCGACGACGGTACGTCCGGGTTCGCGGTGGAGCAAGGGGTTTCTGCAGGCGAGCCCAGGTGCGAACCACCCGGTCGCGCGACCTTGACCCGCCGCAGCGGGCCATACGCTCGACCCGTCACCTGAAGGGGCCCCATGAACGCCCGCTACGTCGCTCGTCAACCGATCTTCGACCGCGCCATGGTGGTGGTCGGGTACGAGCTCCTGTACCGCGCGCGCGCCTCAGGTCCCGCCGACGTGGGGGATGACGACTCGGCGACGTTCAGCGTGCTGTACGGCACGCTCATCGAGCTCGGTCTTGACTCCGCGGTCGACCAGGCCAGAGCGTGGATCAACGTCACGCCACAGCTGCTCACCGACGGCGGGCACCGCATCATCGATCCGTCGCGCGTCGTCCTCGAGCTGCTCGAGACCGCCGAGCCGAGCCCGCGCCTGATCGAGCTCATGCGTGACCTCACGGCCGAGGGCTACACGCTTGCGCTCGACGACTTCGTGCTCGGAGACGGCCGTGACGAGCTGCTCGACCTCGTGACGATCGTCAAGCTCGAGCTCCCCGCGATCCCGGCAGGTGAGCTCGCCGCCCACATCGCCGCGGTCCGTCGACCGGGGATGACTGTGCTCGTCGAGAAGGTCGAGACGCTCGCGCAGTACGCGGAGGCGCTCGCGGGCGGGGCCGACCTGTTCCAGGGGTTCTTCTTCACGCGCCCGCAGGTGCTCTCGACGCAGTCGATCCCGGTGGGCCTGCAGGCCGTGTTCGCCGTGCTCGCCAAGGTCAACGACCCGCACGTGGGCCTCGCCGAGCTGAGCACCCTGGTCGCGACGGACGTCACCCTCGCCCAGAAGGTGATGCAGTCCGTGAACTCAGGGTTCGTCGCGCTGCACCAACGGGTCGACTCCGTCCACCAGGCGGTCGTCCTTCTCGGCGCCGAGGGTGTGCGCCAGCTCGTGACGCTCCTGGTCATGGCCGACGCGACCGGCAAGCCGGATGAGCTGAGCAGGCAGGCCCTGATCCGCGGCGAGATGTCCGCCGAGCTGATGGGCGCCGGTGGGAGCGGGATCTCCCGTGCCGACCTCGAGGCGGCGTTCACGGTCGGCCTCATGTCGACGCTCGACGCCTTCACCGACACCCCGCTCGCCGAGATCGCCGCGCGGCTCTCGCTGACCGACCATCTCTACGACGCGCTCGTGCACCACCAGGGCCCGCTCGGACAGGCCCTCATGACGACGCTCGCCTACGAGCGGGATGCGCTCGATGACGATGCGAGCGACGCCGCGATGGCCGCCTACGTCGCGGCCGTCCGCCGGGCCGACCTGCGGTGGGCGTCAGTCACCAGGCACTGAGCCGCGGCGTGCGGGTGAGGTGCGTCAGACACCTCACCCGCACGGGGTCAGACCAGCGGCCCGACGAGGAACCGCGTGTACGCGGGCACCGTGAGGAACGTCGGGTACGCCTCGTCGAGGGCGACCTCGCGGAACAGCTCGGCCGCGTCGTCGTACCGGTCGCCCGCGAACCGCTGCAGGTCGTCGAGCACCGACGTCAGGACGTCCTCGACCGAGTCGGCAGTGAGCCGGGTCCCCTCGGCCGTGACGACCTCCTGGTGGACCCACTGCCAGATCTGCGACCGCGAGATCTCGGCCGTCGCCGCGTCCTCCATGAGGTTGTCGATCGCGACCGCACCGTTGCCGCGCAGCCACGCCTCGAGGTAGCGCACGCCGACCGACACGTTGCCGCGGACGCCGGCGTCCGACACCGCGCCGGGCTCGCCGCCCCCAGCGGACGGGATGTCGAGCAGCTCCGCAGCCGTGACCCGCACGTCCTCGCGCAGCCGGTCGCGCTGGTCGTGGCGGTCGCCGAGGACCTCGTCGAACACCGCGCGGGCGACCGGCACGAGGTCCGGGTGCGCGACCCACGTGCCGTCGTAGCCCTGGCCTGCCTCGCGCTCCTTGTCGGCCTTGACCTGCGCGAGCGCCCGCTCGGTGACCTCGGGGTCGCGCCGGTTGGGGATGAACGCCGACATGCCGCCGATGGCGTGCGCGCCGCGGCGGTGGCACGTCGCGACGAGCAGCTCGGTGTAGGCGCGCATGAACGGGACCGTCATCGTGATGCGGCTGCGGTCCGGCAGGACGAACCGGGGGCCGCGCGAGCGGAAGTTCTTGATGATGCTGAAGATGTAGTCCCAGCGACCCGCGTTGAGGCCCGCGCAGTGCTCGCGCAGCTCGTACAGGATCTCCTCCATCTCGAACGCCGCCGTGATCGTCTCGATGAGCACCGTCGCGCGGATGGTGCCGCGCGGGATGCCGAGCTGGTCCTCCGTGAACACGAAGATGTCGTTCCACAGCCGGGCCTCGAGGTAGCCCTCGATCTTCGGCAGGTAGAGGTACGGCCCGCGGCCACCGTCGATGAGCGCCTGCGCGTTGTGGAACAGGTAGAGGCCCGCGTCGACGAGGCTGCCCGACGCCGACGAGCGCTGGCCGGCCCGGTCTGTGAACCGCAGGTGCTTCTCGGCGAGGTGCCAGCCGCGCGGACGCATGACGATGGTCGGCGTCGTCGGGCCGACGCGGTACTCCTTGCCCTCCTCGGACGTGAAGTCGATCTGGCCACGGATCGCGAGGGCGAGGTTGTGCTGGCCGCCGACGATGTTCTCCCACGTCGGCGACGTGGCGTCCTCGAGGTCGGCGAGCCAGACGCGCGCGCCGGAGTTCAGCGCGTTGATCGTCATCTTGCGGTCGGTCGGCCCGGTGATCTCCACGCGGCGGTCCTCGAGGCCCGGCCCTGGCCCGGCCACGCGCCAGGTCGTGTCCTCGCGGATGTGCCGGGTCTCGGGACGGAAGTCGGGGTCGAGACCGTTGGCGAACCGCTCCCTGCGGCGCTGACGGGCCAGCAGCAGGTCGTGGCGCGGGCCGGCGAACCGCATGTGCAGCTCGGCGACGAACGTGAGCGCCTCGGGGGTCAGGATCTGCTCGGAGCCGGGCACGACGGGCCCGGTGATCTCGAGGGTCGGCGCTGCGACGGCCGTGGGACGGGTCGTGGTGGGCGTCAGCGTGGGCATGGCGTGCTCCTCTCGTGGTGCGGCGGGCGGTGCTGTGGATGATGCGGTGCGGCGCGCTTCGAGCCTCGGCTCGAGGACCTCGTACATGTCAGTGCGCGTGCGAGAACTGCGCGGTCTCGGTCGAGCCGGCGAGCGCGAGGGTCGCACTGGCCGGGTTGAGCGCGGTCGCGACCCGGTCGAAGTACCCGGTGCCGACCTCGCGCTGGTGACGGGTCGCCGTGTAGCCGTCGGCCTCGGACGCGAACTCGGCCTCCTGCAGCTCGACGTACGCGCTCATGCCGCGCTCGGCGTAGCCGCGGGCGAGGGAGAACATCGAGTGGTTGAGCGCGTGGAAGCCAGCCAGGGTGATGAACTGGAACGCGTAGCCGTAGGAGGCGAGCTCCTTCTGGAACTGCGCGATCGTCGCGTCGTCGAGCGCAGCACGCCAGTTGAACGACGGCGAGCAGTTGTAGGCGAGCAGCTTGCCGGGGAACCGGTCGTGGATGCGCTCGGCGAACTCCCGGGCGAGGTCCAGGTCGGGGGTGGACGTCTCGACCCAGATCAGGTCGGCGTACTCGGCATAGGCCGTGGCCCGCGAGACGACCGGGTCGAGGCCCGGACGCACCCGGAAGTAGCCCTCGGCGGTCCGCTCGCCCGTGAGGAACGGCTCGTCGCGCGGGTCGACGTCGGACGTCAGCAGGTCGGCGCCCAGCGCGTCGGTGCGCGCGATCACGACGGTCGGGATCCCCGCGACATCGGCCGCGAGGCGTGCCGCGCTGAGTGTGCGCACGTGCTGGCTCGTCGGGACGAGGACCTTGCCGCCGAGGTGGCCGCACTTCTTCTCGGCCGCGAGCTGGTCCTCCCAGTGCACGCCGGCCGCGCCGGCCTCGATCATCGAGGCCATGAGCTCGTAGGCGTTGAGCGGGCCGCCGAACCCGGCCTCGGCGTCCGCGACGATCGGCGCGAGCCAGTCGCGGGTGCGCTCGCCCTCGGACGTCTCGATCTGGTCGGCGCGCAGCAGCGCGTTGTTGATGCGGCGCACGACGGCGGGGACGCTGTTCGCGGGGTAGAGGCTCTGGTCCGGGTAGGTCTGACCGGACAGGTTCGCGTCGGCCGCGACCTGCCAGCCGGACAGGTAGATCGCCTCGAGGCCGGCCTTGACCTGCTGGACGGCCTGGTTGCCGGTGAGAGCGCCGAGCGCGGGGACCCACTCGCGGGTGTGGAGCAGGTCCCACAGGCACTCGGCCCCCCTGCGGGCGAGCGTGTGCTCCTCGCGGACCGAGCCGCGCAGCGCGATGACGTCCTCGGCCGTGTAGTCGCGGCGGATGCCGGCCCAGCGAGGGTCGGTCGCCCACTGCTGGGCGAGCTCGGCCGCCGTCTGGGTCTGGTCGCCCGGGCGGGTCGTGGTGGGCTGGTGCGTCGACGACGTTGTCTCGTTCACGATGTCCCTCGATTTCCGGTTGCTGGCCTGGTGGATCCACTGTGCGGGAAGGTCAACAGGTCTTCACCGGTCAATCGTGCAGAAGATCGACGAAACTTCTGCTCGACAGAAGCCGCGGGTTCTGGCACCGTCAAGGGATGGCGATCACCCCCACGCTCGCGCCCCTGCCCGACGACGCGGTCGACACGCTCGTCCTCGGCCGCCGCATCCGGCACCTGCGCACCGCGCGCGGCCTGACGCTCGACGATCTCGGCGCCGCGATCGGCCGGGCTGCGTCGCAGGTGTCGATGATCGAGAACGGCCACCGCGAGCCCAAGCTGTCGCTGCTCAGCCAGATCGCCGCGGCGCTGGGCGTGCCGGTCGCGGAGCTGCTGCGCGAGGAGGCCCCGAGCCGCCGGTCCGCCCTCGAGGTCGAGCTCGAGCGGGCCCAGCGCGGACCGCTGTTCGCGTCGCTGCAGATGCCGACGGTGAAGGTCGGCAAGTCGCTGCCGACCGACGCGCTCGAGGCCCTCGTCCGGCTCCAGGCCGAGGTCCAGCGGCTGCTCACCGAGAAGGCCGCGACGCCGGAGGAGGCCCGCCGCGCCAACGCCGAGCTGCGCGCGACCATGCGCGCCCAGGACAACTACTTCCCCGAGCTCGAGGAGCATGCGCGGCGGCTGCTCGGGGCGGTCGAGCACCCCGGTGGTCCGCTGTCGCAGCGCGGGACGGCCGACATCGCCGCGCACCTCGGGTTCACGCTGCACTACGTCCACGACCTGCCGCACTCGACCCGGTCGGTGACCGACCTGGCGAACCACCGGATCTACCTGCCCCACGGGCTCACGTCGTCGAGCGACCCGCGCTCGGCGCTGCTGCAGGCCGTGGCGAGCTTCGTGCTCGGGCACGGCGAGCCGCGGGACTACGGGGACTTCCTGCGCCAGCGCGTCGAGACGAACTACCTGGCCGCGGCGCTCATGCTCCCCGAGGCTGGAGCGGCCGAGCTCATGCGCGAGGCCAAGGCGGAGCGCCGGCTGTCGGTCGAGGACCTGCGCGACGCGTACGCCGTGCCGTACGAGACCGCCGCGCACCGGTTCACCAACCTCGCGACCCGGCACCTCGACGTGCCCGTGCACTTCATGAAGGTCCACGAGAGCGGCACGCTGCACAAGGCGTACGAGAACGACGGCGTGCGCTTCCCGTCCGACCCGCTGGGCGCGATCGAGGGTCAGCCGGTCTGCAAGAACTGGACGGCCCGCGTCGTCTTCTCGATCCCCGACCGGTTCAGCCCGTACTACCAGTACACCGACACCCCGACCGGCACGTTCTGGTGCACGTCGCGCGTGCAGGGCTCGGCCGAGGGGGACTTCTCGGTGTCCGTCGGCGTGCCGTTCCAGCACGTGCGCTGGTTCCGGGGTCGCGAGACGACCGAGCGTGCCGTGTCGCGGTGCCCTGACCCGACGTGCTGCCGCCAGGCGCCGACCGAGCTGGCCGACCGGTGGGCCGACCGGGCCTGGCCGAGCGCGCGCCCGCACGCGAGCACCCTGGCCGCGCTGCCGACCGGGGCGTTCCCGGGGGTGGACACGACCGAGGTGTACGAGTTCCTGGACCGGCACGCGCCCCAGGGCTGACAGGGTCCGGGCTGCACGGCGGCGGGCTGCCCTGCGGTGCGCTGCCCTGCGGTGCGCTGACCTGCGGTGGGCCGACGGGGAGGGCTCACCGCGGCTCGGCGACGGTCGAAGGTCCCGGTTATATACGGGAAAGGCCGTGAATACTGCCGAGATGGCCGCGCGACTGCGGCCCGACCACCGACCTGGAGGACCCCATGGCTGCCGAGAACGTCGAGATCGAGATCCGTCCCACGTCGCCCGCGGCCGCTGAGGGCCATGCCTGCGGCTGCCAGCACGAGGAGTCCGAGGTCGTGCTCGACGTGCGGGCGATCCCGCACGCCGTCCGTCACTCCGCAGTGCGCGGTGCGTTCGGCGCGATCGCCGTCGGCGGCACGATGGTGCTCGTGGCCCCGCACCGCCCGACGCCGCTGCTCGCGGAGCTCGCCGCCGACGCGAACGGTGCGCTCGCGGTCGAGGTCCTCATGGAGGAGCCCGGCGAGTGCCACGTGCGCCTCACGCGGACCGCGGGCGTCGTCGCCTGACCTGAGCAACACCTCGCGGCGTCCGACCGGGCGGACGCCGCGGGTCAGCTCGTGGGCGTCGTCGTGCCCGACGGGGCGACCGACGCGGCCGCGGCAGCCCAGCTGTCGTCCCCGGCCAGCCGCTCCATCTGCAGCGCTGCCCACGGGCTGACCGGTACCTCGCCCGCGGCGATGAGGGCCCGGAACTCGTCGGGCGTCACCCACCGATGGTCGGCGACCTCGGACGGGTCCGGGGTGATGGTGATGCCGGCCGGGACGCGCGCGAGGAACACCGGGCAGATCTCGTTCTCGACGATGCCGTTGTCCATGACCGCGCGATAGCGGAAGTCGGGCAGCAGCGGGGTGACCGCGACCTCGCCGCGCACTCCGAGCTCGTGCCGCAGCCGCCGCAGCACTGCGCCGACGAGGTCCTCGCCGAGACCGGGGTGGCCGCAGCAGGCGTTCGTCCAGACGCCCGGCCAGGTGCGCTTGGCCGGTGCGCGCTGCGTGAGGAGCACCCGCCCGTCGGAGTCGACGACGTAGCAGGAGAACGCGAGGTGCAGAGGGGTGTCGGTGGTGTGGACCTCGGCCTTGAGCGCCGTGCCGATGACCGCGCCCGACTCGTCGACCAAGACCACGTGCTCGTGGTCCGGCTCGACCGACCCGACGTGCCTGCCTGCCATCGTTGCCCCTGCCGTCGTGGTGGCCTCACCGCCGCATGAGGGGACGATCCTAGCCAGAGCGGACGTCGGGGCGCCTGCTAGAGCGTGACGAGCACCTGCACGAGCAGGATCTTGACGATGATCCCCAGGGCGAACAGCGCGGCGTACCCGCCCTCGACGCGCTCGTCGGTCACCCGTCCGCCCGCGTACGCCAGGACCGCCGGCTGCCCGACGAGCCCCGCCAGCGCCCCCGCCGTGCGCGGGGCGCTCGCCCCGACGAGGCGCCCGCCGAGCACGAACACGACCGACGAGACCCCGACGACGGCGACCGCGAGGACCACGATGCGCAGCCCGGTCGCGGTGAACGCCTGCGCGGCGAACGCCTGGCCCGACGCGAGCCCGACGGCCGCGAGGAACAGCAGCAGCCCGAGCTGCCGGATCGTGAGGTTCGCGGCGCGCGGCATGCCCCAGACCACCGGACCGGTCCGTTCGAGGCTCCCGAGGACCATCCCGACGACGAGCGGCCCCGCAGCGGACCCGAGCGCGAAGCTCGCGCCGCCCCCGAGCGGGATCGTGATGAGCCCGACCACGAGGCCGAGCGCCATCCCGATGCCGACCGTCAGCGCGTCGATCTCGGAGACCCGGTGCTCGGAGTCCCCGAGGTAGCGGGACACCGCGCCGAGCTCCTCGCGCGGGACGACAGCCAGCACCCGGTCGCCCAGCTCGAGCGTGAGGTCGTCGCGCGCGAGCAGGTCGAGGTCGCCGCGCAGCACGCGGGTCAGGACACCACCGAACCGGCCGGGGAAGTCGAGCTCGGCGACGGTGCGCCCGGCGACCTTGCGGTCGGACACCACGAACCGCCGGAAGTCGACCGAGGTGCGGTCGTCCGTGAGGTGCGCCTCGAGGCGCACGCCCAGGTGCGCGACGGCCGCGTCGACGGCCAGCCGAGGACCGACGACGACGACCCGGTCACCCGGCTGCAGCTGCTCGTCGTGGCCGACGACGCGGGTGCGACCGCCCCGCTCGAGGTAGGACAGCCGGACGTCCTGGGCAGCGAACCCGGGGACCTCGCTCAGCAGGGTCGGTCGCTGCACCTCGGCGCTCGTCGCGTCCAGACCGATCCCGGCAGCGGGTTCCGGGTCGCGCGCAGCGGTCCACCGGCGGTTGACGGTCAGCGCCACGACGAGGATCGCGACCGTCACCCCGACCGGGTAGGCGAGCGAGTACCCGACCGCGGGCTCCTGGGTCCCGGCGGCTGTCGTGGCGGCGGCGAGCGCCGGGGTCGACGTCAGCGCGCCGGTGAAGGCACCGGCGCTGAGCGGGCCGCTGAGCCCGAACGCCCCGCCGATCGCCGCCGCGGTCGCGCCCGCGAGAGCGAGGGCGCCGATCCCGACCGCCATGAGCGGCAGCTGGCGGCGCAGGTCCCGGAAGAACGTGCTGCCCGCGGCGAGGCCGACCGTGTAGACGAACAGGGCGAGACCGAGCGTCTGCACCAGCCCGAGACCGGCGTCGAGCCGCTTGTCCATCGCCCCCAGCGCAAGACCGACGAACAGGGCACCTGCGGCACCGAACCGGACCGGGCCGAACGGGATCGCGCCGACCGCGGTCCCGAGAGCGACGACCACGAAGATCGTCAGGAGCGGGGAGCCCGCGAGGACGTCGAGGAGGGGCACGTCATCGCCTGGGCAGGCGGCGGCTGGTGGTCATGGGTCGACCGTATCGGCCGTCAGGGACAGCCGGTCGCGGCGCCCCGCGGCACTGCCGGCGAGCCGGGTCCGTACGCTGGCTCGATGCGCGCGCGAAGTGTGGTCGTCGGGGTGGTGGTCCTCGGCGTCCTTGCCGTCGGTGTGGTCGTGGCGGACCGCGCGGCGGCGTCGGCCGCCGAGCACCGGGTCGTCACCGAGATCGAGGCGCGGATGCACGTCACCGGGACGCCCCGGGTCGACGTCGGCGGGTTCCCGTTCCTGACCCAGCTCGTCGCCCGGTCGATCGACCGCGCGACGGTCCACGCGGACGCCGTCACGTTCGACAGCGTCGAGGTCAGCGACGTGGACCTCGACCTGCACGGCGTCTCGGTCGCCAGCCCTGCCGTCGCCGACCGGCTCGTCGTCACCGGAACCCTCTCGCCGG
>DASVMA010000280.1:0-1589 GCA_036384595.1 Cellulomonas sp.
GTGAAGGTCTCGTCCCTGTACTCGAGCACCGCCCTCTTCGCTCTCTTCGCGTCGGTCTGGGCACTTGCGGTGCGCATGCGAACGCGGTGCCGACAAATGCTGCCCACGCGGTCGGGACACGGTTCTCAGAGCGCCTCGACCACCACGTCGAGCTGCTGACCGGTGCGGTTCGGGTCCTGGGCCTCGACCTTCCAGCCGAGGGCGCCGAGGTGGTCGGCGAGCGCGGCCGGCGTGCGCGGGTTGCCGCCGTCGAGCAGCAGGTCGCGGACGAGTCGGCCCTTGGTGGCCTTGTTGAAGTGGCTGACCACCTTCCGCCGGCCGTCGACCTCGTGGAGCACGCGCACGGTCGCAACGTGGGGAGCGAGGTGGGCGGGCGGGCGCCAGAAGCCGGCGTAGGTCGAGGAGCGGAGGTCGACGACCAGCTGCCCCACGGCGAGCTCGGCGAGCGGCCCGGCGAGGTGTCTGCGCCAGAAGCCGGCGACTCCGCCGAGGCCGGGGAGGTTGGAGTCGCCGGACAGCCGGTACGCCGCGATCGGGTCGCCGGGCCGCACCGCCCCGAACAGCGAGGACATGATCAGCAGCCAGCGGGTCGCGCGACGACGGGCGGCGGGGTCCAGCGAGGCGACGTCGAGCGCGTCGTAGAGGACGCCGGAGTAGACCCGGTCGGCACGTGCCGTCGGCGCGGTCGCGAGGGCGGCGTCGCGGGCCACCTCGTCGAGCTGGGTGGGCCCGAGGCCGAGGACGACCGCGGCCTCCTCGGGATCGGTCGTGCACAGCTCGACCAGGGCGCCGAGCATCGTGTCGCGGGCCTCGGTGAGCTCGGGCAGGTCGAGGCGGCCGAGGTCGAGCCGCCCGCCCCGCCGTGGCGCGGTCTTGCCCTCGGACGGCGGCAGCAGGATCAGCACCCGGACAGACTAGGGACGGACACCCGCGGACGGTGCACGGGGCCGGTGCCGACCCGTGCATAGGGTGAGCCCCGTGAGCGAACGGGTGTTACGGGTCCGGCACGGCGCGGTCGAGCTGCGCGAGGGGATCCGCGCGATCCAGGGCGAGCTCGAGGTCGAGGTCGACTTCCCGCCCGAGGTGGTCGAGGCCGCGGAGACCGCGGCGATGAACGCGCAGCTCCCGTCGCTCGACCGGACCGACATCCCCTTCGTCACCGTCGACCCGCCGGGGGCCCGCGACCTCGACCAGGCGCTCCACCTCGAGCGCGACGCCGACGGGTACGTCGTGCACTACGCGATCGCCGACCTCGGTGCGTTCGTCGAGCCGGGCGGGCCGATCGACCTCGAAGCCCACCGGCGCGGCGAGACCCTCTACGGTGCCGACACCGTGATCCCGCTGCATCCGCTGGAGCTCTCGGAGGGCGCGGCGTCGCTGCTGCCCGGCCAGGTGCGGCCGGCGTACCTCTGGACGATCCGGCTCGACGGCGACGGGGCCGAGGTGGACGCGCGGGTCGAACGCGCCTTGGTGCGCTCGCGCGCCCAGCTGGACTACGCGGGCGTGCAGCGCCAGGTCGACGACGGCACCGCTGACGAGGCGCTGATGCTGCTCAAGGAGGTCGGCGAGCTCCGGATCCACCAGGAGGC
>DASVMA010000281.1:0-5275 GCA_036384595.1 Cellulomonas sp.
GACCGCGCCCGCGACCCCCGCCGGCCCGGCCACCCCGGCGACGCCGGGCAGCTCGGTGTCGGTGTCGATCAACGGGGTCGACGGCACCCCGAGCAGCTCGATCGTCGTGCTGCTCGGGATCACGTTGCTCTCGGTCGCGCCGTCGCTCCTGCTGATGATGACGAGCTTCACGAAGATCTTCATCGTGCTCTCCCTGACCCGGAACGCACTGGGCCTGCAGGGCATCCCGCCGAACCAGGTCATCGCCGGGCTCGCGCTGTTCCTCAGCCTCTTCGTCATGGCGCCCGTGCTCACCCACGTGAACAACGAGGGCGTCCAGCCCTACCTCAAGGGTGACCTGACGTTCAGCCAGGCGGTCGAGACGGGGTCGGTGCCGCTGCGCGACTTCATGCTCGAGCACACGCGCGAGCAGGACCTGGCCCTCGTGACGCGCGCGGCCGAGCAGCCGAACCCGCAGGACAAGGCGTCGGTCCCGATGCTCACGCTCATCCCGGCGTTCATGCTCTCCGAGCTGCGGGCGGCCTTCATCATCGGGTTCGTCATCTTCGTGCCGTTCCTCGTGATCGACCTCGTGGTGTCGGCGTCCCTGATGTCGATGGGCATGATGATGCTGCCGCCCGTCATGGTGTCGCTGCCGTTCAAGCTGCTGCTGTTCGTGCTCGTCGACGGCTGGGGTCTGGTCATCACGGCGCTCGTCGGCTCCTACGCGGGAGGTGGCTGAGCGTGGACACCAACGCCGTCCTCGACATCGGGCTGCAGTCCCTCATCCTCGCCGCGAAGCTCTCCGCGCCGGTGCTCGTGACGGCGCTCGTCGTCGGCTTCATCGTCTCGCTCCTGCAGTCCGTGACGCAGATCCAGGAGGTCACGCTCAGCTTCGTGCCCAAGGCCATCGCCGCCGCGGTCGCGCTGCTCGTGTCGGGGCACTGGATGATCTCGGAGCTCGTGTCGTTCACGCACGAGCTCTTCGCCCGCATCCCGTCGCTCCTGGGCGGCTGAGCGCCGTGCAGCCGTTGGCGATGACCCTGCCGCTGGGCTCGGTGGAGACCGCGATGCTCGCCGGCGTGCGGATCGTCGCTTTCCTTGTCATCGCCCCGCCGTTCTCGCACCGCGCGGTGCCCCGCCGGGTCCTCGCGATGCTGTCGATCGGGCTGGCGCTCGCGGTCACGCCGCGGCTGCTGGCCGCCGACTCCTCGCGCGCGGTCGCGACGACGGGCACCGGGGCGTACCTCGGCGCGCTCGTGCTCCAGGTCGTCGTCGGAGCCGGGCTCGGGTTCCTCGTGGCTCTGGTGTTCGCCGCCGTGCAGTCCGCGGGCACGCTCGTCGACCTGTTCGGCGGCTTCCAGATGGCCGCCGCGTTCGACCCCATGAACATGACGAGCGGCGCGCAGTTCCAGCGGCTGTACCAGCTGACCGCGGTCGTGCTGCTGTTCGCGACGAACGGCTACCAGCTGGTCATCGCCGGGCTGGTCCGCACGTTCGACGCGCTGCCGCTCGGGGCGTCCCTCGACCTCAGCGTCCTCGCGCACGCGGCGACGACGGGGATCACGCAGATGTTCATCGCGGCCCTCCAGATCGCCGGGCCGCTCGTGATCGTGCTCTTCCTGACCGACGTCGGCCTCGGGCTGCTGACCCGTGTGGCCCCGGCCCTCAACGCGTTCGCGCTCGGGTTCCCGCTGAAGATCTGGATGACCCTGAGCTTCGCGGCGGTCGTCTACCTCGCCATGCCGCGCGTCGTCGACGGCCTCGTCACCAAGGCTGTCCGCACCGTGATGGGGGTGACGGGATGAGCAGCGACGGCCAGGACCGCACCGAGAAGGCCACGCCGCAGCGGATGAAGGAGGTCCGCGGCAAGGGCCAGCTCCAGCGCTCGCAGGACCTGTCAGCGTGGGTCGGCCTCGCCGCGGCGGCGATCGCCATCCCGGCGGTCCTCGCGGGCGCGCAGACCGCCGCGACCCACCAGCTCATGGCGGTGCGGAACGTCGCTGCCGAGCCGAGCACGGGGGTTGCCGTGAAGGCGCTCGACGACGGCCTGGGCTCGTTGCTCGGCATCCTGACCCCGATGTTCGCGCTCGTCGTGGTCGTCACGATCGCCGTGGCCGCGGCCCAGGGCGGTGTGTACCCGCGCAAGATCGCGTTCCACGGCAAGCAGCTCGCCATCTTCCCGGGCATCAAGCAGCTGTTCACGGGCCAGACGTGGTGGCAGGGCGCGAAGACGGTGATCAAGTCCGCCGTCGTCGGCCTGGTCCTCTACTCGGGCGTGCAGGCGCTCGTGCCGCTGCTCGCGAGCACGGGCCGGCTGTCGTTGGCGCAGCTGCTCGGTGCTGCCGCCGGAGGGACGACGTCGCTCATGCGCACAGGGATCGCGGCGGGCATCGGGCTCGGGATCCTCGACGTGGTCGTCGTGCTGCGGCGCAACCGCAAGAAGACCCGGATGACCTTGCGCGAGGTCAAGGACGAGAACAAGAGCTCCGAGGGAGACCCGATGCTCAAGGGAGCGATCCGGTCCAAGCAGATGGCGATGAGCCGCAACCGCATGATGGCCGCCGTCGCGACCGCCGACGTCGTGCTCGTCAACCCGACCCACGTCGCCGTCGCGCTGCGCTACGAGCCGGGCACGGGCGCGCCGCGGGTCGTCGCGAAGGGCTCGGGCGCGGTCGCGACCCGGATCCGGCTCGAGGCAGCCGAGAAGCACGTCCCGATGGTCGAGGACGTCCCGCTCGCCCGGGCGCTCAACAGCGCGTGCGACCTGGGCGACGAGGTCCCGCAGTACCTGTACACCGCGGTCGCCCGGATCCTGGCGTTCGTCATGGCCCTGCGCCGGCGCGGCTCGGCGCTCGGCCAGCACCGTCTCCCGACCGGACCGACCGAGCTCCCCCCGGAGGCCGGCGACCCCGACGTCCGCCGCCGCAGAACCCCTGTCCGTACCAGGAAGGTCCAGCCGTGAAGAACCGGTCGATCGCGCAGTTCGCTGTGCCCGTCGGAGTCGTGGGGATCGTCCTGCTGCTCGTGGTGCCGCTGCCTGCGGCCCTGCTCGACGTGCTCATCGCGCTCAACATCACGATGTCCCTCGTCATCCTGCTGACCAGCATGTACGTGCGCCGGCCGCTGGACTTCTCGGTGTTCCCGTCGCTGATCCTCGTCTTCACGCTGTTCCGGCTCGGCCTCAACGTCGCGAGCACGCGGCTCGTGCTGCGCGACGGGTACGCGGGTCAGGTCATCGACGCGTTCGGGCACTTCGTGGTCGGCGGCTCGCTCGTCATCGGGCTCGTGATCTTCATGATCCTGGTGGTCATCCAGTTCGTCGTGATCACGAACGGTGCGGGGCGCGTCGCCGAGGTCGGTGCGCGGTTCACCCTCGACGCGATGCCCGGCAAGCAGATGGCCATCGACGCCGACCTCAACTCGGGCCTCATCGACGACGACCAGGCCCGGCAGCGCCGCGCGGACGTCGCCGCCGAGGCCGACTTCTACGGCGCGATGGACGGCGGGTCGAAGTTCGTCAAGGGCGACGCGGTCGCCGGCATCATCATCACGGTCATCAACCTCATCGGCGGGTTCGTCATCGGGATGGTGCAGATGGGCATGAGCGCCGGGGACGCCCTCCAGCGCTTCAGCCTGCTGACCATCGGCGACGGTCTCGTCACGCAGATCCCGGCCCTGCTGCTGTCGGTGTCGACCGGCATCGTCGTCACGCGTGCGTCCGCCGAGGGCGACATGGGCACCGCGGCGGCCAAGCAGCTGCTGCAGAGCCGGTCGGCGCTGATCATCGCGGGGATCGGGGCGATCGCGCTCGCCCTCCTGCCGGGCATGCCGAAGGTGCCGTTCATCCTGGTCGGCGGCGGGCTGCTGATCGTCGCGCAGCGCATCAAGTCGTCCGACGCGCGCGACGCGCTCGAGCTCGAGTCGAGGAAGGTCGTGGACACCGCCGCGCCGTCCGCGGACAGCCCCGAGCAGCTCATCGAGCAGATGCGCGTGCACACGCTCGAGATCCTCCTGTCGCCCGACCTGGTCGACCTCGTCGGCTCGGGACCCGAGCAGGACCTGCTCGTCCGCGTGCGCGCGCTGCGCCGCAAGGTCGCGATGGACCTCGGGATCGTGGTGCCGCCCGTGCGGACCCGTGACTCGGTCGACCTGCCCCGGTCCACCTACGTCGTGCGGATCGCCGGGGTCGAGGTCGGTCGTGGTGAGGCCCCGGCGGGCCGGCTCCTCGCGCTCGGCGACGACCTGGGGAACCTGCCCGGGCAGGCTGTCGTCGAGCCCGTCTTCGGGCTGCCGGGCAAGTGGGTTCCCGCCGAGCTGCGGCACGCCGCGGAGCTCGCGGGTGCGACGGTCGTGGACCGGGTCTCCGTGCTCATCACGCACCTCGGCTCGATCATCGCGCAGAACGCGCCTCGGCTCCTGGGCCGCGAGGACGTGCGGGTCCTGACCGAGGGCGTCAAGCAGGTCAACCCGTCCGTCGTCGACGAGCTCATCCCGGGTCTCCTCACGCTCGGCGAGGTCCAGCGCGTGCTGCAGGGTCTGCTCGCCGAGGAGGTCGCGATCCGGGACCTCTCGCGGATCTACGAGGCCCTCACGCTGCGTGCCAAGGTCAGCACCGAGCCCGAGCGGCTCGTCGAGGCCGCCCGGATGGCGCTCGGCCCCGCCCTGACCGCCCAGTACGCGAACGACGGCACGTTGCGGGTCGTCACGCTCGACCCGACGCTCGAGCAGTCGTTCGTCGAGCAGCTGCGGCCCACCGAGACCGGCACCCAGCTGCTCGTCGACCCGGTCCGGCTCGACGCGGTCCTCGACCAGCTGCGCGCAGCGGTCAGCCGCGGCGAGGCGTCGGGGCAGCCCGTCGTGCTCGTGTGCGCACCGGCGCTGCGTCCCGCGCTGCACCGGCTCGTCGCGATGGCGCTGCCACGCACGGCCGTGCTGTCGTACGGCGAGGTCACCGGTGTCGGGGTCCAGATCGAGTCCGTCGGGGTGGTGACCGGTGTCCACGCGATTGCTGCTTGAGGGCGGCGACCTCGCCGAGCTCATGGTCCACGTGCGGGCCGAGTTCGGTCCGACGGCGCGCATCATCCGGGCCGACCGCGTCCGCTCGGGCGGGCTCGTGGGCTTCTTCGCACGGGAGCGGTACGAGCTGACGGTCGACGTCCCCGACGAGCCCTTCGCGCGACCGCGGGCGATGCGCGCCCCCGCACCTGCCGTGGCCGGGCCCGTGGGGCTCGACGCACTGCTCGCGGCCGCCGACGCAGCCGAGGCTCGTACGCAGATCGGTGGGTCCGGGCCG
>DASVMA010000282.1:0-6893 GCA_036384595.1 Cellulomonas sp.
CGGCGGCCGCGTCCGCGATGACCCGCGTCAGCAGCGAGACGGCACGGATCGCGTCGTCGTTGCCCGGGATCGGGTAGTCGACGACGTCGGGGTCGCAGTTGGTGTCGAGGATCGCGACGATCGGGATGCCGAGCTTGCGTGCCTCGTCGACAGCAAGGTGCTCCTTGTTCGTGTCGACGATCCACACGACCGACGGAACCTTGTTCATGTCCCGGATGCCACCGAGGGTCTTCGCAAGCTTGTCGCGCTCGCGACGCATGATGAGCAGCTCCTTCTTGGTGAAGGAGCTCCCCGCGACGTCGGCGAAGTCGATGAGCTCGAGCTCCTTGAGGCGCTGCAGGCGCTTGTTGACCGTCTGGAAGTTGGTGAGCATCCCACCGAGCCAGCGCTGGTTCACGTACGGCATGCCGACACGCACGGCCTGCTCGGCGACGGGCTCCTGCGCCTGCTTCTTGGTGCCGATGAACAGGATCGTCCCGCCGTGGGCGACCGTCTCCTTGACGAAGTCGTAGGCGGTGTCGATGTAGGTCAGCGACTGCTGCAGGTCGACGATGTAGATGCCGTTGCGCTCGGTGAAGATGAAGCGCTTCATCTTGGGGTTCCAGCGGCGGGTCTGGTGTCCGAAGTGGACACCGCTCTCGAGCAGCTGGCGCATGGTCACGACGGCCATGGCACGTCCTTCCGCGCGCGCACCGTCAGGTACGCGCAACTGAGCAGGTCCGCGTGCGGACCCGCATCTCGGTTGTCGGCAGCGGCCGGTCGGCCGATGCCCCTGGCGTCACGCCGTTGCTGGCGCCGAGCTCGACGAGCCCGGACCGGTGCCAGCGCAGACCCTCGACCCTCGCGTGGCGACCCGGCGGGACCAGGTCGATGACGGGGATGGAGACGGTGACGCGCGATGTCGACCAGCACGTGCCGGTCGCGTGCGTCAGTCTAGCGGACCCGGCGAGGCATGCGGTCCGTCCACGATCCACGCCCGGCCGGCGCCCGCCCTGGCGCGGCCGGGGGTCCGGCCGGGAACGACCGATGCCCGACGGGGCGTTCGACCACCCCCTGCCATCCCCGTCGCCCGCCGGCCCACAGGCCGAGGCCGCTCGCCCTCCCTGCGACGCCACGAGGCGGCACCGTGCGCCCATGACGACGACCCTCACCGTTGCCGGTGCCGCAGCAGCCCTCGCGCTCGCCGCGAGCGCCCTGACGGCCGGCGGCCCGGTGCCCGGCCGTCCCGCTGCAGTCATCGACCGAGCGATCACGACCGTGGCTCAGGACGGGCCCGCCAGCCCCGTCGCACCGATCTACGCACCTCCCCTCGACGGGCCCGTCACCGTCGCGCGCTCCTTCGAGGCACCGCCCGCTCTGTGGGCCGCCGGCCATCGGGGAGTCGACCTCGTCGCCCCCGACGGCGCACCGGTGCTCGCTCCTGCCGACGGGGTCGTGACCTTCGCGGGACCCGTGGCTGGTCGGCCCGTCGTCGTGGTGAGCCATCCGGACGGTCGCCGCAGCAGCCTCGAGCCGGTGGTCGGCTCGGTCGGGGTCGGCGACGCCGTCACCCGGGGCCACGTCGTCGGGACGGTCGCGGACGTCGCCACGCACTGCGCGCCTCGACGATGCGTGCACTGGGGCGTGCGCGCCGGCGAGTCCTACCTCGACCCGATGAGCCTGCTACCGATCCACGGGCCGGTCGTGCTGCTGCCGCTCGACTGAGCGCCAGGTACGGCTCAGCTCCGCTCGCTCTCCGAGAGCTTCGCGCGCAGCCGCAGCATCGCTGCGGTGTGCATCTGGGAGATGCGGGACTCGGTCACGCCGAGGACGCGGCCGATCTCCGCCAAGGTCATGCCCTCGTAGTAGTAGAGGACGAGGACGATCTTCTCGCGCTCACCCAGCTGCTCGATCGCGCGGGCGAGGAGGAACTTGGTCTCCTGCACCTCGAACGAGCCGGCCGGGTCCGGGGTACGGGAGTCACCCAGCATGTCGATCAGCGTCACCTGGTCCGAGCGCTCCGCACCCGAGCCGATGAGCTCGTCCAGCGCGACCACGTTCACGGTCGACAGCTGGGTGAAGACGGCACGCAGCTCGCCGACCCCGAGCTCGAGCCGGGCGGCGACCTCGACCTCGCTCGGCGTCCGGTGCAGCTCGCTCTCGAGCTCGGCGTACGCGCGGTCCACGGCGCGGGCCTTGGTGCGGACCGACCGCGGGACCCAGTCCATCGCGCGCAGCTCGTCGATGATGGCGCCCCGGATCCGCGCGCTCGCGTAGGTCTCGAACTTGACGGCGCGGTCGAGCTCGTACTTCTCGATCGCGTCGATGAGACCGAACATCCCGTAGGACACGAGGTCGGCCTGCTCGACCGAGCTCGGCAGACGCATGCCTACCCGCGACGCGACAGCGGTCACGAGCGGCGCGTAGTGCAGGATCAGCCGCTCCCGGACGAGTCGCCCGGCACCGGCCTTGAACTCCTGCCAGGCGGCCGTGATGGGGTCGACCTCGAGAGCCTCGACGCTCTCGACGAGACCCTGCGGACCGAGCTGCTGCGGGACGGTGCCACGCTGATCGGTCGTCGCACCGAGGCCCGCCCGGGGGCGCGGGATGACGCCGTCGGGTGCGGCCGTCGAACGCCGCGAGCGTGCGGCCATGGACACGACCGTTTCCGGCTGCGCAGTCACGTTGTCCCCCAGTTCCTTCATCATGCGCGTGGGTGCGCCAGCTCGAATGACGTACGCAGGCGCTCAGCCGTGACGTGCGTGTACCGCTGAGTCGTCGCGAGGCTCGCGTGACCCAAGACTTCCTGGACGCTGCGGAGGTCGGAGCCGCCCTCCAGCAGGTGCGTCGCAGCTGTGTGCCGCAAGGCGTGGGGCGCGACGTCGTCAACGCCGGCGAGCGCGGCCACCGCGTGCGCCACCTCACGGATCTGTCGCTGGTCGGCGCGTCCGCCACGACGGCCGAGGAGCAGCGCGCGGCCGGCTAGGTCACCGGCGAGCACAGGGCGTCCTCGGTCGAGCCACGCCTGGACCGCCTGGGCAGCCGGTACCCCGAACGGGACGACGCGCTCCTTGTCGCCCTTGCCGACGACGCGCAGCGTCCGCTCGGCCAGGTCGAGGTCGTCGACGTCGGCCCCGCAGAGCTCGCCGACCCGCGCGCCGGTCGCGTACAGGAGCTCGAGCGCCGCCCAGTCCCTCAGGTGGACCGGGTCGGAGTCCTGCGCGCGCGTGCGCGCGACGTCGAGCAGGCGGGCCGTCGCGTCGACGCCCAGGACGGTCGGCAGCGGGCTCGCCGGGCGTGCGCTCGCGAGGCGCAGCGCCGGGTCGGAAGCCACTCGTCCGGTCCGACGCGCCCAGTCGAAGAAGGTCCGGGCCGCCGCCCCCCGACGCGCCAGGGTCGCCCGACTCCGCTCGGCCGCCGCCATGGAGGCGAGCCATGCCCGCAGGAGCCCTAGGTCGACGTCCGCGATCTCGGCCCGGCCGTACCGACCGGCGAACGCCATGAGGTGCTCGATGTCGCCGACATACGCGCGCACGGTGTGCTCCGAAAGGCCCCGCTGCGCCCTCAGATGCATGGCGAAGTCCGCGACAGCGGCAGTCCGCACCGTTGCCGCGCCCGAGCCTGCGGCCGAGTGCATGCCCCTACCGTGCCGTGCCGGACATGTGACTTACAAGCGAGGCCAACCAGACTTCACCCGTGCCTGGGCGATACGCGCCGCCTTGTCCGATTCCGGATACAACGATGGAGGGTCCGAGCGAGCTCCGGCGACTGCCCTTCGCCTCGTCGGTGAAGCCTCAGGGGCGACCGCCCGCGCCCCCACGGACGGGTCTGGCCCACCCTGCACCGACTCGGCGCGCAAGACCGGCGAGCTCGAGGACACCGAGCGCGCCCCGGACCTCACCGACGGTCAGCCCGGCCGCGCGTGCGAGCTCGTCGTGCCCCGCGAACGAGCGGGCCGGAAGCGCATCGAGGAGCCTGCGTGACACCCAGTCGAGGTCGTCGCCGTCGCGGCGCTCGCCCACCGGCTCGTCAGGAAGGTCCTCGCCCGCTCGCCCCGCCAGCTCGAGGACCTCCGCGGTGTCGGTGACGCAGACCGCCGCGCCGTCCCGCAGCAGCCGATGGCACCCCGCGGACGCCATCGACGTCACCGGGCCCGGCACGGCACCGACGGGTCGCAGCAGGGCGATCGCGTGGTTCGCCGTGCTCAACGCACCCGACCGCCAGGCCGCCTCGACGACAACAGTGGCCCTGCTCACGGCAGCGATCAGCCGGTTGCGCATGAGGAACCTGCCCTTGCTCGGCACGCCGCCCGGGGGGACCTCGCTCAGCACGCTCCCGCCCTGCTCGAGGATCCGCTCAAGCAGGGGCGCGTTGCCCACGGGATACGCGCGGTCGACGCCACCTGCCAGCAGCGCCACGGTCGTCCCGCCCGCAGCCAGTGCACCGCGGTGGGCGGCCGCGTCGATCCCGTAGGCACCGCCCGAGACCACGCACGTCGAGTGCGCGGCGAGGCCCGCGGCGAGATCGACCGCGACACGCTCGCCGTAGGACGTCGACGCCCGAGCTCCGACGAGCGCGATCGAACGGTCCAGCGAGGCCGACACGTCACGCCGACCACGGACCCACAGGCACATCGGCGCGGTCGGGCCGAGGTCGTCGAGACCAGCCGGCCAACCCACGGACCCGGGGTGCAGCACGCTGCCGCCGAGTCGGTCCATGCGCTCGAGGTCGCGGGTCGGGTGCAGGTCGACAAGTCGTCCCGCCCAGCGCCCGACGGCCGTGCCGAGGCGGCGTCGCACGTCGTCGAGCGAGGGCTCGGCGTCGACGAGCGCCGCGACGAGCGGTGCGGCGTCTCGCGACGAGGCCGCGGCGCGCGCCCAGGCCAGGGCACGGGCGGCACCGAGCGCTTGGACGAGCACACCTGCGACCACATCACCCGGCTCGATCAACCGGCTCCACGCCACGCGTGCCATGAGCTCGTCGTCGACGACGGTCTGCGACGCGTTCATACGAGTCCCTGACCACGCGTGC
Source organism: Cellulomonas sp. (assembly GCA_036384595.1). Taxonomy (GTDB): domain Bacteria; phylum Actinomycetota; class Actinomycetes; order Actinomycetales; family Cellulomonadaceae; genus Cellulomonas_A. The sequence goes on from DASVMA010000282.1 coordinate 5,011, forward strand.
GCAGCAGCAGCGCCTGCCCGATGTCGTCACGCCGGGGGCCCTGCCGTCCGGCCAGGTCGGCGAGGGTCCAGGCGATCCGGAGCACCCGGTCGACGCCGCGCAGGCTGAGGAGCCCGCGGTCGAGCGCACGGTCGAGGTCGCTCACGAGCCGACGATCCGGTCCGAGCCGATCACGCATCCACGCACCCGGCACCCCTGCGTTGGTCCGCCAGGGCGTTCCAGCGAGTCGCTCCGCCTGCACGGTGCGGGCAGCCGCGACGCGCGCCGCCACGACGACGCTCGCCTCCGCGACACTCCCCGGGTCGAGAGCCGACCGGGACACCGGGAGCACATCGACCTGGAGGTCGACCCGGTCCAGCAGCGGCCCCGACAGCTTGCTGAAGTACCTCCGACGCTGCTCCGACCGGCAGGTGCACTCGAGCCCCTTGCCGACCCCCCGGCCGCACGGGCACGGGTTCGCCGCGAGCACGAGCTGGAAGCGGGCAGGGAAGCGCGCCACGCCCGAGGCGCGATGGATGACGAGCTCGCCGTGCTCGAGCGGCTGGCGGAGCGTCTGCAGGACCGCAGTGGAGAACTCAGGCGCCTCGTCCATGAACAGCACCCCGCGGTGCGCCCGGGACGCCGCCCCGGGCCGTGGGACGCCCGAGCCACCACCGACGATGCTCGCGGGCGTCGCGGTGTGATGAGGGTCCTCGAACGGTGGGCGGCGCAGCAGACCACCGTTCGGGTCGAACGTCCCCGCGACCGAGTGGACAGCGGTGACCTCGACCGCCTCGGCCTCGGTCAGGTCGGGCAGCAGGCCCGGCAGGCGCGCAGCGAGCATCGTCTTGCCGGAGCCGGGCGGACCGACCATCAGCAGGTGGTGACCGCCCGCGGCCGCCACCTCGAGCGCCATCCGTGCCTCGTCCTGGCCGAGCACGTCACCGAGGTCGGCATCCGGCGCCGTGCGGGTGACCTCCAGGTGGTCGGATGCCACCGCGACGACGTCCGGGACGTCGATGTCTGCCCCATACGCACGGGCTGCCTGGGCCAGGCTGTCGGCGGCGACCACGACGGCACCGGGGACAAGGCTCGCCTCGGGCGCGTTTGCGGCGGGGACGACGACCCTTCGGTGACCCGCCGCCACCGCCGCTGCCACCGCGGGGAGGACACCGCGGACCGGCCGAAGCCGCCCGTCGAGCCCGAGCTCGCCGAGATGGACCACACCCCGCGCCGCTGCCGGGTCGATCAGACCGGCGCCGGCCAGGGTCGCGACGGCGATCGCGAGATCGAACCCCGATCCCGACTTCGGCAGGCTCGCCGGCGAGAGGTTCACGGTGATCCGCCGGTTGGGCCACGGCAGCCCGCTCGAGGTCACCGCCGCCCGGACGCGGTCGCGCGCCTCAGCGAGGGAGGCGTCGGGCAGGCCCACGAGCGAGAACGCCGGCAGGGACGCCGCCAGATGCGCCTCGACCTCGACGACGTGCCCGGCCAGACCGAGCAGCGAGACAGCGAGCGTGCGACCCAGCACCACTCACACCACCCCCACGAGGTGGTCGACCTGCGCAGCGCCTCGACCGGTCACGAGCACGGCCATCACGTCGATCCGCACCGAGGCGGGATGCACGTCGTGTGCACCGAGCCACTGGGCGGTCAGCCGGCGCACCCGCGCGAGCTTGCGCGGGGTGACCGCCTCGGCCGGGCTGCCGAACGTCGCGGTCCGTCGGGTCTTGACCTCGACCGCCACGAGCTCGGTGCCGTCGAGGGCGACCAGATCGAGCTCGCCACGCTCACCGCGCCAGTTCCGGTCGAGCACGACCCACCCGGCGTCGCGCGCATAGGCCGCCGCCACGTCTTCCCCGTACCTGCCGACCGCGTCCTTCGCCCGCATGGCGACCACCTCC
>DASVMA010000283.1:0-1670 GCA_036384595.1 Cellulomonas sp.
GAGGAACGGGTCGGGCAGCGCGCGCGGCAGCCCGTCGACCGTGACCTGGCGCTCCTCCATGGCCTCGAGCAGCGACGCCTGGGTCTTCGGGGGTGTCCGGTTGATCTCGTCCGCCAGCAGCAGGTTCGTGAAGACCGGGCCCGCGCGGAACGAGAACTCCGCGGTCCGCGCGTCGTACACGAGGGAGCCCGTCACGTCGCCCGGCATGAGGTCCGGGGTGAACTGCACCCGCTTGGTGTCGAGGGCGAGCGCAGCCGAGAGCGAGCGCACCAGCAGCGTCTTCGCGACGCCGGGAACCCCCTCGAGCAGCACGTGGCCGCGGCACAGCAGCGCGATGACCAGACCGGTGACCGCGGCGTCCTGCCCGACGACGGCCTTCGCGACCTCGGTCCGGACGGCACCGAGCGCGTCGCGCAGCTCCTGCGACGGGGTCGGGGGCACAGCCGCAGACGGAGCCGGGGTCAGCGCGACCCCGGTCGTCTCGTGCACGGTCGGCCACGGGGTGTTCAGGTGTTCCTCGGTCACGATCGGTGAACCTCGCTCTCCAGCTCGTCGAGCCTGCGGGCCAGCTGTGCCAGCCCGACATCGTCGGTCGGTGGTGGTCCGTACAGCAGTGCGGCGACCTCGTTGCTCGGTCGCCCGGTCGCGCGCGCGAGCGCATCGATGACGGCGGGAGCCCCGGCGGTTCGGGGCAGCCCGACCCGAGCGGCGGCACGCGTCGCGGCTCCGGCCCGCAGCGCCGCGGCCGCGTGCCCGTACGAGCGCGAGCGACGGTACAGGCGGCCACGCCCGCGTGTCGTCTCGGCCGACCGCACGGTGACGGGGAGGGGCTCGGTCACGACCCGACCGAGCCGTCGTGCGCGCCACACCCCGGCGACGACCGCCACGAGCAGCAGCTCGAGCGCGAGCACCGGTGCGACGGGCGGCAGGAGATCGGTGAGCGACGGGCCGCTCGACGTGCCCGGCCCAGTGTCCGAGAGCGACGGGACGTACCAGGTGAGGTGCTCATGACGGCCGAGCGCGCGCAGGACGAGCGCGGCGTTGCCGTCGTCCGTGATGCGGGCGTTGCTGACGATGCTCGCGTCGGCGAACGCCGTGATGCGTCGCGAGCCCTCGACGACGAGGTACTCGCCGCCGCTTCCCTGCGGGCTCGACGCCGGGAAGCACACGGTCGCGGTCGGCCCGAGCGCCTCGAACCCGTCAGCGGTCCCGGTGATGGTGCCCGCGGCCTGGGCGTCAGGGTCGGTGCACTGCGCGCTCCGCGGTCCGGTCGAGTCGCCGCCCGCCGCCCAGGACGTCCTGGCGGCGTCGGTGACACCGTCGAGCAGGTAGTCGGGCGCGACCAGCACGAGGTCGGCATCCGTCTGCGCGAGGCGGTCGATCTGGTCCGGGCCCAACAGGTAGTCGCTCGTCACGAGGAGCGTCGTGCCGGCAGTCGCGTGCGCCGTCGCAGCGGACGACGTGCGCACGTAGTCGATGGTGACGCCCTGCCGACCGAGCACCTGCGCGACCGCGCGCGCCCCGTTGCCCTGCGGGTTGTCCGGGGCGAGCGCCGTGGTCGAGGTGCGGGGCTCGGGCAGGGCGGCCAGCAGCGCGGTGAGCAGGATGACGCCGATGACGGCCAGCGGCCAGCGTGCGCTTCGCCACCAGCGGCGGGCGCGGGTGCGCGC
>DASVMA010000284.1:0-1771 GCA_036384595.1 Cellulomonas sp.
CTTGTCGATGCTCATCAGTTCTCCTTGGTGGTCGCGAGCGCGAGTCGTCGCGCGCGTCGTGTCACCGCTGTCGCGGCTATTGATGCCGCCCAGGCGACCGGCACGCTCCACAGCGGGCTGACCGGGCGAAGCCACCCCGGCAGGTGCTTGGTCTTGACCTCCCGCGCCTCGCGGGAGGATCCCTCGCGGTTGGCGACCGTCAGCGAGTCGGGATGCCAACGGAATGCCGACACGGTGTCTCGGGTCGAGAGGAACCGTCCGTGCGCGCGCAGTGCAAGGAAGGCGTCGAGGTCCATCGCGTACTTGAGCGACGTGTCGAAGAGCCCGATCGCACGCAGCGCGTCGAGCCGGATCATCGACCCCGGGTGCGGGATGAGGTCGGGACCCCACGGGAGCAGCCACTGCGCCGCCCGCCCTGCGCGCGACGACCCGATCGTGCGACCCTGCGGGTCGATGTAGTCGCAGCCGCCGTAGGCGACGACGGCGTCCGGTGCGCCGTCGAGCAACCCGCGCAAGGTGCGCAGAGCACCAGGCCGAAAGAGGTCGTCATCGCCCATCCAGGCGTAGTACTCCTCGTCCGTCGCGGCACGGACACCCGCATTGATCGCCTCGGAAATGCCTCGACGGGGGTCTTCGACGATCAGAGCGCCGAATCGCGTCGAGAGGGCACGTGCCTCGTCGGCACCCGCGGGCAGGATCACGACGAGGGTGAGCTCGACATCGGCTCGCTGCTCGTCGATGGCTCGGAGCGTCTCCTCGAGGGTCCTGATCCGGTCGCCGAGCGTCGGCAGCACGACCAGGACCTTGCCTCGGGTGACGCCGAGCCCAGGAACCGTTGTCCCACCCGACGCCATCTCCGAGATGCCGTCCGAATCGGTTCTGCTCACCCGTGGTCCAACCTTGTCGACTCAATGGAGGTCACCCGTCCGCGAAGCCGCGGGACTGGGTGCCGAGTCTACCCGGCCGAGTCACCCGCACACCGGAACGCGTGCTGACGCGCTGCATCGCTCGGGCACACTTGAGCCGTGCACACACGCTGCTCGATCCGCTGCGCCGGCGCGACGGCCTCGTCGAGGCGCCGATGACGGCCACGACCAGGTTGGACGTCGCGCTGGCGATGCTGACGCTCGTCCCCGGGGGGATGGGCGGGAGCGAGACGTACGCCCGCGCGCTGACGCGTCAGCTGGCGACGTCGACCACCGTCGCCGCTACCGCGTACGTGGCCGCGATCGGCGCCGGGTTCTCCGCCGGCATACCCGAGCAGACCGTGACACAGGTCGAGGGCGGCGCCTCGACACGTGCTCGCGTGACCACGCTGCTCCAGGCGACGGCCCGACGGAGATCGATCGTGGCGGGCTGGTCGGGCGCGGACGTCGTCCACTACCCGTTCACCGTGCCGGTCCCGTACCCGGCGAGGTCGAGCGCGCTCGTCGTGTCGCTCCTCGACGTCCAGCACCTCGACCTCCCCGAGCTCTTCACGACCACTGAGCGGGCCTACCGACGCCGGTACTACGACCGTGCCGCGCGCCGCGCCGACGTCGTCGTCACGATCAGCGAGTTCGCCAGGTCGAGGATCGTGGCGACGCTCGACGTCGACCCGGAGCGGGTCGTGGTCGCGCCGCTCGGGGTCGACCAGGCGGAGTTCGAGCCGAACCTGGGAGCACGAGAGAACTTCCTCCTGTACCCGGCGCGTGCGTGGCCGCACAAGAACCATGCCCGGCTCTTCGAGGCGTTCGGCCTCCTGAGGTGCGAGGACCCGTCGGTGCGCCTC